>JBKDOV010000034.1:0-29266 GCA_046342815.1 Cyanobacteriota bacterium | reverse complement strand
CTGGCCCCGGCCCTGGTGATCGGCATGCCGGTGGGGTTTGTGGGGGTGGCGGAGAGCAAGCGGCATCTGGCTGCCAGCGACCTGCCCCAGATCCGGCTGGAAGGGAGCAAGGGAGGGGCCGGGCTGGTGGCGGCGGCGGTGAATGCGTTGCTGCGCCGGGCCTGGCTGGATCGGGGCCCGGTCTGATCCAGCCAGGCCCAGGAAGTCCCGGCGGGGTTCAGGCCGCCTGCAGGCCTACGGCCACATGGCTGTTGGCCTCGATCCTTCCCAGCACCTGCCGGGCCCGCAACACCACGGAAGGGGGCACGCCGGCCAGGCGGGCCGCTTCGATCCCGTAGCTGCGACTGGCTCCGCCGCGGCAGACCCGATGCAGGAACACCAGCTCCTCCCCCGTTTCCTCCACCAGCACCTGGGCGTTGCCCACGTTGGGCAGCAGTGCGGCCAGCTCGTTGAGTTCGTGATAGTGGGTGGCAAAGATCGTGCGGGCACCGATGGCCGAGGCCAGATGTTCGGCCACGGCCCAGGCGATCGAGAGGCCGTCGAAGGTGGCGGTGCCCCGTCCGATCTCGCCGAGCAGCACCAGGGATCGGGGGGTGGCGTGGTGAAGGATGTTGGCCGTTTCGGCCATTTCCACCATGAAGGTTGATTGGCCTGTGGCCAGGTCATCCACTGCCCCCACCCGCGTGAAGATCCGGTCGGCAAGGCCCAGCCGGGCAGCGCGGGCCGGGATCCAGCTGCCGATCTGTGCCATCAGTTGCAGCAGGCCCGTCTGCCGTAGATAGCAGCTCTTGCCGCTGGCGTTGGGGCCGGTGAGCACCAGCAGGTCGGGCCCGCCCGGCGGGTCCCCATCGCTGTCCGCCGCGCCGCTTCCGAGGGCCAGGTCGTTGGCGGTGAATGGGATCTCCACCAGCAGCTGCTCCACCACCGGATGGCGGCCGGCTTCGATCCACAGGTCGCGGCCCTCGTGCAGCTCCGGCCGGCAGTAGCCGCCGGTGGCGGCCACCTCCGCCAGGGAGGCGACGGCGTCGAGTTCGGCCACCAGCCGGGCCGCGGCCCGGATCGGCCCAGCCTGGGCCCCCACCAGGCTGCGCAGCTCACAGAAAAGTTCGTATTCCCGTTGTCCCATGCGGGCCCTCAGCTGCAGGATCCGGCCCTCCCGGCCCTTCAGTTCCGGCGTCACGAAGCGCTCTTCGTTGGCCAGGGTCTGGCGGCGGATCCAGTGCTCCGGAACGCGGGCTGCCTTGGCGCGGCTCACAGCCAGGAAGTAGCCGAAGGTGCGGTGGTACTGCAGCCGCAGGTTGGGATTGCCGCTGGCCTGCCGCTCCAGCGCCTCCTGGCGCGTCAGCCAGGCCTCCTGGTCGTCGAGCTGGTTGCGCAGCCCATCGAGGAGGGGATCCACGCCATCGTGGATCAGGCCGCCTTCGGTGAGCGAGAGCGGCGGCGCCTCCACCAGCTGATGGCGCAGCTCGGCCGCCAGTTCGCTGAGTTCGGGCCAGGGGCGCCCCAGGGCCAGCAGCGGCTCGCTGTGGCACGTCCGCACCAGGCTCGCCAGCTGGGGCAGTCGTTCCAGGCCGTCGGCCAGGGCCACCAGATCCCGGGCCGAGGCGGTGCCGGCGCCGGCCCGGCCCGCCAGCCGTTCCAGATCTCCCATCGGACGCAGCAGGCGCCGCAGCGCCTGGCGCAGGGGCCGTCCGCTCACCAGTTCACTCACCCCTTCCTGACGCGCCAGGATCGCCGCCAGGTCCACCAGCGGGGCCTCGATCCAGCGCCGCAGGCAGCGCCCTCCCATCGCGGTGGCGGTGCGATCCAGGGCCCAGAGCAGCGATCCGTGCAGGCCGCCCCCCATCTGGGTGCGGGTGAGTTCGAGGTTGCGGCGCGTCTGGGCATCGAGCACCAGATGGTCGCCGGGGTGCCACAGGCGGGGCAGGTTGAGCGGCACCGAACCCTGCTCCCCGGGCTGGGTTTCGTCCAGGTAGGCCAGCAGCCCGCCCGCCGCCTGCATCGCCAGGCGGGCTTCCCCCAGCCCCAGGCCATCGAGACTGGCGAGCCGGAAGCGCTCCAGCAGCCGTGCCCGGGCCTCGGGTGTTTCGAAGGGGGTGCGGGCCACTGCGGTCAGCCGCACCGCTTCGGGACACCAGCCGGGCATGCCGTCCTCGCTGTCGGCGGGGGGTTCCGGCCGGATCACTTCGGCGGCCTCCACCTGCAGGAGTTCCTGGTGCAGGGCGGCGCTGCCCTGCCGTTCGGTGAGCCGGAACTCCCCGGTGCTCACATCCGCGACCGCCAGGCCCCAGTGGTTCCCCTCAAGCACCACGGCGCACAGCCAGTTGTTGCGGCGGGCGCTGAGCATCCCTTCCTCCAGCACCGTGCCAGGGGTGAGTACCCGGGTGATGTCCCTGCGCAGCAGGGCCCCTCGGGCCGGCGTGGTCTCCAGCTGGTCGCAGAGGGCCACGCACAGGCCCCGGCGCACCAGCTCGCCGCAGTAGCGCTCCGCTGCATGGTGCGGGATGCCTGCCATCGGCACCCGGCCGATGCCCTTGCCTCCCTCCTTGCCGGTGAGGGTCAGTTCCAGCAGGCGCGAGAGCAGGATCGCGTCCTCGAAGAAGAATTCGTAGAAGTCGCCGAGCCGATAGAGCAGCACCCGCTCCGGGTGGGCGGCCTTGAGTTCCACGTAGTGACGCAGCACGGGCGTCAGCTGCGCCGGATCCACCAGGCTGTGGTGGTGCCAGGGCGGCAGATCATCCTCCTGGCGCTCTGGCGCTGCCGCGCCGGAGCCGGAGCTGGGGCCGCCTTCCGGGACTCCGTCAGCAGCCTGGTCGGAAGCTTCAGGGTTGGGGTCGACCGCGTTTGCCGCGGGAACGAGATCCGCTGCCTGGGTGCCGCCGCCCGCTGCGTTTTCCTGGCGGGGGCGTCGGGTTCTTGGCCGGGAGTGGGCGTCGGCGGTGAGGGCTTCCTCGTCCAGTGCCCCAGACTCCCGCCCCTCCACCGCTGGCGTGCTTCCAGCGAACAGATCGCCCTGCAGGGCCAGGTCCGCCACCAGCGAAAGCTGCTGTTCGGCTTCCGCGGCCATGGCGGGGAGGGTGCGGGGGGTCTGATCGTAGGGGCGGCACCCTCCCCCACAACTTGTGAAGGAAAGGCCGTCTCGGCCCCTGGAGCGTTCAGCGCTCGTGTGAGAATCCGCCTACTGCCTGACCTGGCCAGCCGCGATCCGACCATGCAGATTCTCAATACCCTCACCGTTCTGGCTCTGGTTGTCCTCTCCTTTGCGCTGATCGTGGCTGTTCCCGTTCTCTACGCCAGCAGCGAGGACAGCGGCCGTTCCAATCGCCTGGTGCTGCTCGGGGGGCTGGCCTGGGTGGCCCTCGTGCTGCTCAACTGGGGTATGAGCTACTTCGTGGTCTGAGCCCTTGACCGTTTTTGAAGGTCGTTTCACGGATACGGCCGGCCTGAGCATCGCCGTGGTCGTCGCCCGGTTCAATGACCTGGTCACCGGCAGACTTCTCAGTGGCTGTCTTGATTGCCTGGCTCGCCATGGCATCGACACAACGCCCGACAGTCCCCAGCTGGATGTGGCCTGGGTGCCTGGAAGCTTCGAGATTCCTCTGGTGGCCCAGCGACTGGCCGCCAGTGGTCGCTATCAGGTGGTGATCACCCTCGGGGCCGTGATCCGCGGGGATACCCCCCACTTTGATGTGGTGGTGGCCGAGGTCAGCAAGGGGGTCGCCGCCGTGGCCCGGGACACCGGTGTGCCGGTGATCTTCGGGGTGCTGACCACCGATACGCTCCAGCAGGCCCTGGAACGGGCGGGCATCAAGAGCAATCTGGGCTGGAGCTACGGCCTGCAGGCCCTGGAGATGGGCAGCCTGTTGGCGGCTCTCCCCCGCTGAACCGCCCCGCCGCCGTTCCGGTGTCCCCCCGACCCCGCACACCCAGGCCCCGGCAGATCCTGCAGATCTGTGCGCTGCTCGATCTGGCGGGTATCGCCTTGATGGCCTTCCTGATCGACTGGGGCCTGGGCAGTGATCTGCTGCAGCATCCCGACTGGTTGGTTGCGTTCGGCATCGCCTACAGCCTGTTCGGCTGGCTGTTCGGCAGTTACACCCTGCTGCGCTGGCCACGCCTGCTGCCGGGGCCGCTGCTGCTGCGGCTCATCGCTCCGGCCCTGGCCACCTTGCTGGCCGTGATCCTGGCTGCCTGGCTGTTCCATTTCCCCGTCAGCTTCACCCTCGGCCATCGACGCATCCAGCTGGCTCTGCTGACCGGGCTGAGCCTCTGGGCCCTGGGGGTGCGACTGCTGCTGCAGCCCCTGCTTTCGCGGCAACGGCTGCGCCATTTCCCCACCGTGCTGGAGATGGCCGAACAGCAGCAGCAGCGGCTGCTGCCGGCCCATCTGCCGGAGCAGGCCTTCGGTCTGGAGGATCTGCCCTGGTCCGATCCGATGAGTGTGCAGCGCCAGCTCAAGCGCGCTGCCGATGTCTCCGTGGCCCTGCTGCTGTTGCTGCTCTCCCTGCCACTGATCAGCCTGGCTGCCCTGCTGATCTGGCTGGAGGATCACGGTCCGGTGTTCTACGTGCAGGATCGCAGTGGTTGGATGGGGGATACCTTCCGCCTTTACAAGCTGCGCACGATGCGCGCCGCCCCCGTCGATGCTCCCGCCACCTGGACCCAGCGCCGGGATGCACGCATCACCCGCGTCGGCTGGTTTCTGCGACGTGTGCGCCTTGATGAGCTCCCCCAGCTGATCAATGTGCTGCGGGGCGACATGAGCCTGATCGGGCCCCGCCCCGAGCGGCCCGAGCTGGAGCACGACCTGGAGGAGCGCATTCCCCATTACCGCAAGCGCCATTGGATGCCTCCAGGCCTCAGTGGCTGGGCCCAGGTCTGTGCGCCCTATGCGGCCACGGTGGAGGAGGCCGAACTCAAGCTCAGCTACGACCTCTACTACCTGAGACATTGGAACACCGGTCTCGATCTGTTGATTCTTTTCAAGACGATCAAGACCGTGCTCAAGGCGAAAGGACGCTGACCGGCTCTGTGGGACTGCAGTCTGTGGGGCTGCAGCTGGTGCGCGAGTGGCCTCCGGGGTTCGGGGGGGTCGAGCGTGTTGCCCATGAGATCGCCAGCGAGTATGAGGCCCGTGGCGAACCCCTGCTCACCCTCAGCCTCCAGGGTCCTCCCAGCGCGGGCTCCGATCCCCTGCCGGTGACCTATCGGCGCCAGCATCTGCCGAGTCTTCAACTGGGCCAACTGCTGCTGCCCCTGCCCTCAGCGCGCCTGCTGGCGGTGCTCGCCAGCTCCCAGCCGTTGCAGCTCCATCTCCCCTGCCCTGGCCTGCTGGGCCTGGCGATGGTGGCCCGCCTCTGGCGCCCCAGGCGGTTCATCGCCCTTCACTGGCATGCCTTCCTTGAGCCATCCCCGGGCCCGAAGGGCTGGCTGGTGTCGCTGTATCAGTGGCTTGCCCTGCGCTGGATGGCGGTGGCGGCGCAGCGGGTGGTGACAACCTCTCCGGTGCTGGCGGAGGCGCTGGTGGCTGCCGGGATTCCCTCCGCAAGGGTGACCGTGCTGCCCTGCTGTCTCCCCGCCTCCCTGGAAACGGCAGCTGCCTCGATCCAGCAGCGGCGCCTGCAGGGGGGCGTCGTTTCGCCGCCCGAGCCATTCCGGCTGTTGTTCATCGGCCGCCTTTCCAGCTACAAACGCGTCGACTGGCTGATCCGGGCCTTCGAGGTCAGCGCCGCAGATGAGCTGCACATCGTTGGCGAGGGTGTGCTGCGCCCCGTGCTGGAGCGGCAGGCTTCCCAGGCTCTCCGGCCGGAAGCGATCGTTTTCCATGGTCAGCTGAGCGAGGCGTCCAAGCTGGGATTGCTTGCCCAGGCCTCCCTGTTGGTGCTGCCAGCCTCTGCCAGCAACGAGGGATTCGGCATCGTGCAGCTGGAGGCGATGGCCTGCGGAGTGCCGGCCCTGGCCCTGTGGCGTGCCCGTTCAGGGATGGCCTGGGTGGGTGGGCTGGATCAGCTGCCCGGTTTTCCCCAGCCCGGGCAACAGGCGGAGTGGCAGCAGCTGGCGGCGGTCATCCAGTGGCTGATCGATCAACCCGACACCTGGTGGCTCGCTGCCCGCAGTGCTCGCCAGCGCTATGAGCGCGTTTTCGCCAGGGCGGTCTGGCAGGAGCAGGTGGAGGAACTGCTGCCATGACCCTGCTCACCAACCTGCTTTCCTATCTGCCGGGCCATTCCGGCTTCGGCAGCTATGTGCGGCGGGTGCTTCCCGGGATCCCTGGCCAGCGCCTTCTGCTCGATCCGGTGCTGGGGCCTGTCTGCCGGGAGGGGGAGCTGCTGCCGGAGCAGGTGTCGTCTTCGCGCTGGCTGGCGATCTTGCAGCGGCTTTCCCTGGCCCAGCATGGGGTGAATGTGCCAGCCACCCTGCGTCGGGCGGGAATGACCGACCCCAGTGCCGTGTACAGCCCGTACTGCGAGGTGCTGTTCGCGTTGCCGTCGCTGCCCCAGGTGATCACCTGTCACGACCTCACTCCCCTGGTCTTCCCGAACAGTCGCAAGGCCAGCTGGCGGTATCGCCATTGGATTCCCTGCCATCTGCATCGGGCCTCGCGGGTGATCGCCATCAGTGGTTTCGTGGCCGACCAGCTGATCGAGGCCGGCGTGCCCGCCAGCCGCATCCGGATTGTGCCCAACGGAATCACGATCACTGCCGGCCCCCATCCGTCGCCCCGGGGGTCCGATCTGCTCCTGTTGGCCCGCCATGACGGCAACAAGAATGTGGTGCACGTTTTAAAAGGTTTTTATCAATTTCTGCGGCGCCATCCTCGCTGGCCGGGGGTGCTGTGGGTCGTGGGTCGACCCGGCCGCCAGAGCGAAAGGATCCACGCCACCATTCGGGAGCTGGCCCTCGAATCGAGGGTGAACCTGCAGGAAGGGTTGGGGAGCAAGGCCCTTGCGGATCTGCTGGCATCCTGTTGCGCCCTGGTGTCTGGGTCGTTGATGGAGGGTTGTGATTACCCGGTGCTCGAGGCCATGGCCGCAGGCATCCCTGCCCTGGTGAGCGATATTCCTGTCCATCGGGAGCTTTATGGAGAGGCTGCCTCCCTGTTCAGCGTGGAGGATGCCGGCGAGGATCTGGCTCGAAAACTGGCAGATCTGGTGGAGGATCCATCCCTGTGGCAGCAACTTTCCCGGGCGGGGAATGCCTGTGCCCACCGTTTTTCCCTGCAGCGTCAGCAGAGTGGGATCATGGAAGTCATGCAGGAGGTCGTTCCCTGATGGCTCAGGTGCAGTCCCATTCGTTTCAGACTGATCCAGAGCTGCTGCTGGAAATGCGTGGGGTGGGGCTGGAGATCCCTGTATTCACTACCGAAATGAGAAGCCTGGGCTCCACCCTGATTCGCTCGGTGACAGGAGGTCAGCTCAAGCGGGACAGGCGAGGAGCCGTGATCCAGGCCCTGCGCGATCTCAATCTCACGGTATTTCATGGAGAAAGAATCGCTCTGATTGGCCATAATGGTGCCGGAAAAAGCACGTTCTTGCGCCTGATCAGCAGCATCTATCAGCCTACCGCTGGTCAGATGAGGCTGCATGCTTACGTATATCCGATGCTGCATCGGGGCTTCCTTACCAGCAATGAATTGAGCGGCTATCAGGCTATGAAAGCCCATTATCTTATGATCCATGGAAATCTTCGGGGGTTTGAAGAGTTCGCAGATGACGTCAGGGAGTTCAGTGGTCTTGGCGATTACATCAATCTCCCGGTTAAGGGGTATAGTCAAGGAATGACGGCGAGATTGCTGTTCGCTTTGTTAACCGGGATTACCCACGAATGCCTGGCCTTGGATGAAGGCATTGGCACTGGTGATAGCCGATTTGTTGAATCAGCTCAGAGGCGGCTGGATGCGTTTATCGAAAGTTCAGGTACCTTGTTTCTTGCCTCCCATTCCGACGAACTCTTGCGTCGTTTCTGTACGCGAGGATTGGTTTTCAATGAGGGGCGGATTGTCTGTGACGCTC
Source organism: Cyanobacteriota bacterium (assembly GCA_046342815.1). Taxonomy (GTDB): domain Bacteria; phylum Cyanobacteriota; class Cyanobacteriia; order PCC-6307; family Cyanobiaceae; genus Cyanobium. The sequence goes on along the minus strand of JBKDOV010000034.1, from coordinate 21,254 downwards.
CTCTTGAAGAAGCTCTTTCCTATTACCACAACAGTCTTCACTAGTATTACTTGTTATGGCTTCTTCCGTTGGCTCGCGCTTGATGCAAACCGGTTCATGCGAAAGCCTGACTGATCAGATCCGTTTCGTCTGGCGGACGCGCAGGGTGTGGTGGTTTGCTGCCATGGCAAGAACGCGGGCGCGTTTTGTACGTACCAAGCTGGGCAGCATGTGGTTGGGCCTTACCAATCTGCTCACGATTGCAGCGCTTGCCATGGTGTACGGAACGGTATTCAAGGTTCCGGACTTCAAGGCCTATGCGGTGTACCTTGGAATGGGTCTGGTTCTCTGGAATTCATTGTCGGCGGCGATCAGCGGTGCTCCTGGTCTTTTCGAAAAAAGTCGAGACAACATCAATAACATTAACCTTAATCCGGTTTTTTATGTGATGGAAGAATGGGCATTTCAGCTACAAACCTTCTTCCAGTCATTTGTGATGGTAATGATTGGCTTGAGCTTTTTCCAGGCTTCTCTTTTTCCCAATTTTTTGCAATTTGGGTTGCCTGGTCTGCTCAACTTTCTTGTCTTCCTTCTATGGCTTCCTCTGATCATTTGCCTAGTCGGGGCCCGCTTCAAGGATTTGTATCAACTGGTGCCGGTAGTGCTCCAATTGGTCTTCCTTCTTTCGCCTGTGCTCTATACAAAGCAAAGTCTTGGGGCGATGGGCTGGGTGACCGATCTGAATCCGCTGTACATTTCATTTGGGCCGCTACGTTCTGCCATTATTGATGGGAAATTCGATATTCATGCAAACCTGGTCCTTCTCCTTGTCAATATTATCGGAATCGTTGTCAGCCTGAAGCTCCTGCAGAAAGAGCGTCGAGTACTGCCCTTCCTTGTGTGACTTTCAGGCATTCATTCTAATAATATGTGCTAATATCAGTTCATGGATCGGGCTACTCTTCACGAGCTAATTCTTGTTATTGTCGCCTACCATCCTGCGGCGCCTGAGGTATTGCGACTGCATGAATGCTTGAGTCAGTTGCCTGCCCACATAGGGTATGCGGTGGTTGTCAACGATTACGACTCTGGGGAGCCGGTTGAACTTCTTAGGCACAATGCAGTTCTGTTTCTCACAAACAAAACCAATCCTGGATATGGGCGTGCAGTGAATCAAGCGGTTCGCATGCTGGGTGATCGGGGTTGTCTCCCAGCCTTCCTTGGTGCTTTAAATACCGATCTGGCTTGGTCTGTGGGAACGTTTCGGCGAATCCTCGAATGGTTGAAGGATAACGATGATGTTGTTCTTGCTGTTCCTCGGTTGATCAATCCTCGCGGTGAACTCCAAAAACTCTGCAAGCAGAATCCCACAGTTCTTGGCTTGTTGAGCAGACGATTTATTCCCACCCATTTAAAGCTGCCATGGCTTCATCGATATGATGACTGGTTCATCATGGCCGATGCTGATTACAATCAAGTCATGGATGTTCCCTACTTGAGTGGCTGTTGTATGTTGTTTCGTTCCGCCCCTTTTGCGAAAGTAGGAGGCTTTGATGAGAGATTCTTTCTTTATCTTGAAGATGCTGACTTGACCCGTGCTCTCCAAAAAGAAGGGCGAACTGTGCATTACCCGTTATCGTCGGTCATCCACCACTGGGGACGGGGTAATCACAGCAGCAAGAAGTTGACCTTGGTAAATCTGCACAGTGCATGGATTTACTTTCGGAAATGGGGAATCAGCTTGCTATGAGCGCATCTTTGTACATGCGTTCATAGCCGTTGGCCATAATTTCAGGATCAAACTTGCGACTTGCACGTTTGGCAAGCTCACAGTGGCGCTGGTGGAGCGGCCGATTCTCTGCATAGTTAACAATATGTTTGGCGAAGGAATGGGGGTCTACCTTGCCGTTGATCAATGGAAGGGCCGCACCTGCAATTCCCGAGGGAATCGTGAGCATTGATGCTATTTCACCAAGGTCGCTGGAGAGAAATGGTTTCCCAGCAGCCAGGCATTCAATCAGGCTCAAGGGCTGACTTTCGCCTGGGTAAAAGGTTGGCAGGATTCCCAGATCAGCGCAAGCATAAAGGTTGCATGGATGGCTTTGAAATCCCAGAAAATGAATGCGCTGGTTATCGGTGATTGGTTTGAGCCGCTGAAGCTCAGCTCCTTCGCCGGCAAGGAGGAGATGAATCGGTCGAGAGGTCAGAGATTGGGCGATGGCCACCGCCTCAATCGCCTCCTGCCAGCCCTTTTCCCGCCGTGCACGACTCACAAGGCAAACGACAAACGCATCTGCTGCGATTCCAAAGCAGGATCGATCTTGGGCTTCTATCTCGATGGGATCGATAGCGTTGGGGATTTTGCGCAACCTGACTTCTCCAAAACCCAGATCAATCAATGGTTGCCTGTTCTTGTCGGCTACATAGCTGACTTCTTTTGCCCAGTTTTGAAGCAAGTTGCCGATGCGTTGGAAGTCGTCCCTGTCAATCTCGTCGTACATTCCATGGGACGTAATGACGTGTGCAACATCGCTATTGCCATCCAGTAGCTCTGCGATTGTGGTGTCTACCCATGGGTGATGGGAGTGAATAATCTCGATTCCCAGCTCTCGCACCAGTTTGGGTAGATTCTCCAAGGACTGCAATTCCAGCAAAGGAATGCCAGGCTGGAGCATTGCCCGTACACCTGGTTTGTTTGGGTGCTGATGGCAGTTGAGTACGGCCACGGCATGGTTGCGCTGATAAAGAACGTTCGCAAGCTTTAGTGGGAAGATCTCGCCGCCACCAGGTATCAGCGAATAGGTGACAATCAGAATATTGGGCTTACGATCTAGGCTCAGTGGTAGCGATGCGCGCTTGGCCAATGCATGGATTTTTTGCGCAGGTTCGATGGGAATAGGTTCTGAATGATTGGCAAACCATCGCTGGCTTAGGTCATTGCCCATGGCCGCCAGCTGGGACGCATCCAATCGATAGGTGGAAACAATGTATTCAGCCACTTGAATGTGCTCTTCCAGGTATTGCAGCTCTTTGTGTAGTGAGACAGAACTGTTGCTCTTGTGCTGGCGGTAGTAGTTTGATGTCAAATGAGTATAAAAGACAAGCCCGGAGCGTGCAATCCAGAGATAAAAGAGCCAATCACCGCACACACGCATTTGGAGCCAATCTTCGTTGTCGAGAAGCGCCATGTGTGTGTGGCGCCGAAATACAGCTGCGCTGACATTGGGAATGATATTTTTTTTGCTCCAACTCTTCAGGACTAGCTTGTGGGTGGATGTCGTAAAGGAAGACTTCCAGGCAGAGGGGCCAAATTCAGGCAGATATTGCTCCATTGACCAAACATCTTGTTTACCACCCTCATCGATGAAGCGAATCTGACTAAAAGCCAGCATGATCGCTTCGTTTTGAAAAGCAGGGACAAGTTGGGCAAGGAAGTTGAGATCACAGAAATCATCTGACTCCGCTATCCAAATCAACTCTCCATGAGCCTGATGGAGGCCTTTCTTCCATTGCCTGAAGGGAGAGCCAGAGTTGATGGAATTCCTGATAAGTGAGGTTTTGCCAATATGCTTTCTAGCGTAATCTTCGAGAATCAAGTCGCTTCCATCTGTGGAGCAGTCATCCAAGAGGATGACCTCATAGTTTGCGTAAGTCTGTTGATAGATGCAATCCAGGCGTTGCCTTAGGTAAGGTTTATGGTTGTAGCAAGGTACGATGATGCTGACCAGCGGGGTATATGGCCGCGCGCTGGCCATGCCGAGTATGTTTGGAAGATCTGATATCCTGTTCTGCGATAGCAGTGCTTGCGCAGAAACAAGTTTCTGGCGCAACTTGAAGAAAATAAAGCTGTGTAAGCTGGGTGCGACAGGGTAAATCCAGGCCTTCGACAGTTGCCGTGCTTTCCTGCCGGCCTTGCGCAAATACGTTGTGATCATCATTGAACCTTTAGAGACTCTTTGGCTACAAGCGATGCTTTTCATCAAGAATGCCTTTGCTTATGGCAGCCCGAAATGCTCGGTAGTAAGCCAATTCAAGTGCTTTTGTCCACTCCGAAGGCACTGAAAAATCTAAAGCTATCGCATTTCGCACTGCAGCCTCGAGCTTGGTGGCTGAAGCAGATGCCAGCTCATAAGAGGGCCCAAGTATCTCGAGGTCTCGAAGTAAATTATTGCATTCAAGATAGTTCTTTATAGTGGTGTCCATCTGATGCAGCACAAGGAATCTCCAGGCAGACTCTCCTTGCCGTTGGCATCGCTGCAGAAATGCAGCGAGGTCAATTCGTCGGATCATTGTGTTGAGCGCACGTTCCCAGTAAACAACGTTAAGCCCGACTTTCTTGGACAGTCTATAGCCGAGCTCAATATCCTCGTAGCCAAATCTAAAAATAGGGTTGAATACCCCCTCTTTTAGCAATAGTTCGCGCTTACAGGATGATCTCCCACCCCAAAAATATTCATAGTTAAGAATTGTATTATGGGAAAGTCCTTTATAAAAGAAAAGCATTGGATCCTTGCTTGTGATGTATTGCATCAAGGAATCTTCGCGCAGTTCCGGGGAGAGCTGAGTTCGTCCCAATATGGCAGTATTTAGATCTGGATGTTCTTGGTGTGCAATTAAATGCTCTTCGACCAGTTCGGGACTAGAGATGTCGTCGTCATCGAGGAACAAAACTATGTTCCCTTTTGCCAGAAAAAGACCATGATTTTTTGCAGATGCCAATCCCGAATTTGTCTGATAAGTGTATGTAAGGGGCAGATATGAGCCTAAAGACTCGACAACTTTAAGGGTCTCGTCTGTTGATCCGTCATCTACAACAATAATCTCAAATGAATCAGCAGGTGCTGTTTGGCACGCCAGTGAGAGGAGCGCTTTCTTGAGAAACCAAGATCGATTGAAAGTCGTTACAATGATTGAAAGTTTAGGATTCATGTCTGTTTGTTCCCAGTGCGCCAGGTAGCCATACCTTTGTCTCCTTTTGAGTAAATCTTGATCGCACTGAATGCCTCAGATGGACTAAGTTGCTCTACATCCCCTAAGAACGACTGCATGCGTGATTGGGTTTCTTGATAACTGTAAAAAGCAACTGGCTTTCTGAGAGAGTGTTCAACAGCCACCTCGTCAATAATTCCCATTGATAGATTATTCTTGGCAAGAATGACTGGCCAGTGAAAATCAAGTCCCCAACCCATAGGTGCTCGTTGATCGAAGGGCAGGAGAAACGGGTAAGCTGATTTATGAACGCAGAATATTGGCCCTATTTCAACGAATCTAGTCTCGCGAGATTCAACGCCTTGCAGTTGGGATACAAAGTGGTGGTCTGTATAGCTATTGTGCGAGCGAGCTGGTTGCGATAACGAGTAATTCCTCTTAACGACAACCTCAAGATATGAATTCAGGAAACCATCCGGAACCTCAATATCGTCGTCACAGACGACTACGTACTCATACGACGACAAATCGCACCCATCTAAAATGCGATTAATGAGCTTAAACTTTTCCTCCTTATCATTGGAGCGACTAACGACAAATTGACTATTTTTGACGACTTCAGTGCCTACCGCATGCCATTTAAGCTCTACCTGCCAATCGCTGCTAGCGGCAATCTTTTCCATAATTGCATCAGCGTGATTTTCCTTTTCGGTAAGGATAACACCTGTGACTAATACTCGATTGCTGGTCATGAATCCAGCTCCTTGGCTGCAGATTCTCTTTCAAATAGATTGGCTAGGCGACTCTTGATAGTATTGGGGGAGTAGTTGGCGTCAATAAACCGCTTGCCTTCGTTGGCTAGCGATTTCCATTGGTCGCGATCCCGATAAAGCTTAACCGTATAATCAGCAAATTGCCGAGGATCATCCGCAATTTCCATTTCCCGGCCATTTGTAAAGCCAAATCCTTCGGCGGCAATTTGTGTCCCCACTACTGGCAGTCCATGGGCCATGCTCAATCCCACTTTCCCTTTCATGCCTGCTCCATAGCGTAAGGGCGCCACAAAAATTCTTGCCTTTGAAAGAATAGGATCTAGATCTTCCACGTATCCGATGGGTTGCACACAATCGCTTCGGAGTGCAAATATTTCTTCGGGCATATTGCTGCCTGCAATGGTGAGATTTATAGGACCTAGCTGGTCTATGATTCTAGGAAATATGTCTGAGCAGAAAAAGATCATAGCGTCTTTATTGGGCTGGTGGTCAAAGCCTCCAATGAATAGTAATCCTTCTCTTTCGTCGAAGCTATTGGTGTTGTCCAAGACGCTGTGTATATTTGGAATCGTAACGACATTCAGGCTTGGTTTTTCCTTTAAAAGCAGCTGTCGTTCCGCATCCGACACGACCACCACTTTGTCGGCGGCACTTGATATAATTAGTTCTTTGGCATAGTAGTTGTCAGTCGCTTTGATTAAAGCATCCCGTTCGTGCTTGGCGTCATTGGGCAAAAGTGGAAGGGCTCGCCTCATGCGAAGATAATGTAAATCAACGGTGTCGTAAATAATTATTGCTGCTGGGCAGAAAAGGTGAACTAAGGGAAGAAATGCCTCAGAGGTGTCTGGCCTTGCCATAAACACATATTGATAGTCATGCCCCGTTGTGGACAGGTGTTCTGCTGCCTCATTGGGACCCATAAACACAGATATTCCTAGTTTTTTTAAGTTTTCCTGGTATTTTAAATCTTGCTCGCTGGCGTGGCTGATAAAGTTCACACTGATGCCGAGGTCCAGCATTATCTCGATTATTGCATTCATGCGATGTGACCCTGAGTCTTTATCTGCTTCTGGGCATTTCCAGTCTATAATTATTGCCGTTGTATCTGTTGGCCTTGTTGCGTTGCTCGGACGAGCTTGATTATTTAAGTCGCGAAGCTCCTTCCAGTTTTCCTCAAAAGTGCGGTTCAGCCAGTTGGTCTTGTCCGCCAAGGAATACCTGCTTGATTTCTGTATTGTGTGCCCATCGCCTGGGAGGCTCTCCATATTTGTTTCCGGTGGATCAAATGGGAGTGTGGTCTCGTGATCGCTTTTGCGTCTTCGGCGAATCACATCTTTTATCCTTCTGATCGGCCTTGTGCCGCGCCATATCGTTGAGTTCACGATCTCCATGGTCTTCTGCCAGTTTTCCTGGCTTTGTTGACGTGCGATCTCCGCTTCTTGTCTTGCAGTCGATGCTGCCTGTTCCGCTGCCGTAAGAGCCTGAATGGCATGTTCGAGATCTTTTTCGGCGTTACGTCGGCTCTGTTCAGCAGTTTGAAGCTTCACGGCCGCCTGGTGGCGCTCATCAGAGAGCTGGGCCTGAGTCTCTGAGAATTGTTTGGCCAGTTCATCTGCTTTTCGGTAAGCCTGATCCCGTTGTCCAAGGGCATGGGTCGCGGAGAGCCGTGCAGCTTCCGCTTCCTGGAGGGCCCCATCCCGTGCCGCTTTGTTGGTCTCGGCCTGGTTTAAGGCGATTTGCAGGCGTTGTTGAGCTTCAAGCAGGTCTGCTTTGAGTTGGCGTTGAATGGATTCGGACTTCTCCAGTTTCAGTTTCAGCTCTGTATAGGTATTGACGGCTTGGCTGAGTTGGCCTTGCGCCCTCGTCAGTCTTTTTTCCAGCATCTCCCAGTCGGGCTTCTCGCTGAACACCGAGTCGCTGTTTCGAATGCCCCAGAAGTACGTGTCACAAGCCTTGGAGTTGACTTCAAAGCCGTGGCGCTGGAAATACCGGCCGATGGCTACTTCTTTTGCTAGATCATCTGGACCCAGGTTCAAGTAGTAGGTGGTTGTGAAAGGCGAGCTGAAGACATCGGAGTCCAATGTCCCATGGGTGGCTCGGCCCTTGCCGGCAAAGGTGAGGATGATCAAGCCTTCGGGCTTGGTAATGCGAATCATATTCAATAAAATATCTTTCCAGTTCCTTGCGTGCTCAAAGCATTCGGTGGAGATGGCGATATCCGCCCACCCATCGGGTAGTTCAACAAGTTCGCCGGGGATCACGAGATCGACCCCATCGCCACTCCCAATGTCCAGGCCTAGATAATTAATGTTATTGATAAAGAAATCACGCACCGTTCCGTTGATGTTCTGGCTGCCCACTTCCAGCACGTTGCCGGCATTGGCAAATTCTGAGCGGAAGATCTCGCTGATTCGGTCAAAATATGCAATTTGCTCGGGGTGGGCCATCGCCTCTGCCTGCGCGGATCATCCGTGATTGATTGTACGCTTTTATCTCGGATTTCGGTTGTCGCGATCATGGCGTTATCGCGATTTCTTTTCAGATACATCTGGTCACGGTTCTTCGGCCACTAGGCCAATAGGCAAATCACCAAGTCATCAGCAAGTCGGCTCAGCTCTGGCAGAGCACAAGCCGGGTCAAGGGGGACGGCAGGCCAAGGAGGGCGTGACGGCGCTCCCCGCCGACTCCTTGACGACCGCCCCCCCCTGTGGTGCATACTGGACAGGTCGGCGACGCCGGCGAATGCGGATGTAGCTCAGTGGTAGAGCATCTCCTTGCCAAGGAGAGGGTCGAGAGTTCGAATCTCTTCATCCGCTTTCATTCATCAGTTGCTGTCTTCAGGGGCGCAATCATCAGGTACTGGCTGGTGATCGCCTCGAAGCCGAGGCGCTCGTAGAAGCCGCGGCTTTCGGTGGTCATCAGGTAGACCTTTTCCACTCGGCGCAAACCAGGTGCCTCAAGCAGAGCCTCCACCAGGCGACGGCCCAACCCCTGGCCCTTGAAGCTTTCCATCACCACCACGTCCCAGAGCACCGCTCGGTAGGCGGTATCGCTCGTTGCCCGTCCAAACCCCACCAACTGGCTGCCCTGCCAGAGACTCACTACGGCCTGGCTCTGGCGCAGCACCCGCCTCAGGTCGCTCCGGCGCCGCCCGCGGGCCCAGAAGCTGTGTTGGTCAAACAGGCGTTGCAGCTGTCCGATGCCGTCCACAGGCCGGAAATCCGGCCCCAGACCGAGGCGCAAGCCTGGGGCGCCCGGCCGATGCCGCACCAGCGTGATCGGCTGATCCGGGACTGGAGGCTGGTGCGCGGGCTGGCTCGGCATCGGCGCCGCTGATGGGAGTGGATCGGATCCGCCCATTCTCCTTCCCGCCGAATCCTGCAGGGGGAGAGGGCGGGGATCCCCACCGAATTCTCCCCCAGAACCCTTGCTGCATCACGGGTCTGTGAATCGACGACCGGTTTGTCGCTGCTATGGTGAGTCCCAATTGGTTGGTCCTTTTTCCCATGCTCAAGCTGCTGCTGGGTGATCCGAATGCCCGCAAGCTGAAGCGCTACCAACCCCTGATCTCCGATATCAATCTGCTGGAGGAGGAGATCGCCCCTCTCTCCGATGATGATCTGCGATCACTTACCGCAGAGTTTCGGCTGAAGTTGGCCAATGCCGAAACGGTGGTCCGGCAGAAGGCCCTGCTCGATGAGTTGTTGCCCCAGGCGTTCGCGGTCGTGCGGGAGGCGGGCAAGCGCGTACTGGGCATGCGCCATTTCGACGTGCAGCTGATCGGCGGCATGGTTCTGCACAACGGGCAGATCGCAGAGATGAAGACGGGCGAGGGAAAGACCCTGGTCGCCACCCTCCCTGCCTATCTCAATGCCCTGACCGGTCGGGGTGTGCACGTGGTCACCGTCAACGATTACCTGGCCCGCAGGGATGCGGAATGGATGGGCCAGATCCATCGCTTTCTCGGGCTTTCGGTAGGGTTGATCCAGCAGGACATGGCCCCCCAGGAGCGACGTCGCAATTATGCATGTGACATCACTTATGCAACGAACTCCGAGCTGGGATTCGATTATCTTCGTGACAACATGGCGAGTGATATCGCCGATGTCGTGCAACGAGAGTTTCACTACTGCGTCATCGACGAAGTTGACTCCATCCTGGTCGACGAGGCGCGTACTCCCCTGATCATTTCCGGCCAGGTTGAACGGCCCCAGGAAAAGTATCGTCGCGCCACCGAAATCGCCGCGTCTCTGGAGCGGGCGGCGGAGATGGGGAAGGACGGTATTGATCCCGAGGGTGATTATGAAGTGGATGAAAAGCAGCGCAATGTCACCCTTACGGACGAGGGCTATGCCAAGGCGGAGCAGCTACTAGGGGTTGTGGATCTGTTCAACCCACGCGATCCCTGGGCCCATTTCCTCAACAATGCTCTCAAGGCCAAGGAGCTTTTTGTCAAGGATGTTAATTATATTGTGCGTGGTGAGGATGCGGTAATCGTCGACGAATTCACCGGCAGGGTCATGCCAGGCAGGCGCTGGAGCGATGGTCTCCACCAGGCGATCGAAGCCAAGGAATCTCTGCCGATTCAGCCCGAGACCCAGACGCTGGCCAGTATCACCTACCAAAACTTCTTTCTCCTGTATCCCCGCCTAGCAGGGATGACCGGAACGGCAAAGACCGAGGAAGTGGAGTTCGAGAAAACATATAAGTTGGAAGTCACGGTTGTGCCCACCAACCGAACCCGCTCCCGTTCCGACTGGACCGATCAGGTGTACAAGAGCGAGACGGCCAAGTGGCGAGCCGTGGCGCTGGAGACTGCCGAAATCCATCGCGCTGGCCGGCCTGTGCTGGTGGGGACCACCAGTGTGGAGAAATCGGAGTTGCTCTCGGCCCTTCTGGCCGAGCAGCAGATTCCCCACAACCTGCTCAATGCCAAGCCGGAGAATGTGGAGCGCGAGGCAGAGATCGTGGCCCAGGCCGGTCGCTCCGGAGCGGTGACGATCGCCACGAACATGGCCGGCCGGGGTACCGACATCATCCTTGGTGGCAACAGCGACTACATGGCCCGACTCAAAGTGCGTGAAGTGCTGCTGCCGCGCCTGGTGCGGCCCGAGGAGGACCACCGTCCCCCCGTTCCCCTGCAGCGATCGGCCGCCGCCGCCGGATTCTCTTCGGAGGCACCGGAGGCTTTCAAGGCACCCAGTGAGGCCCGTGCCATCGGCAATCTCTACCCTTGTGAGCTGTCTTCCTCCACCGATGCAGCCCTCGGCGAGCTCGCCAGCCAGCTGGTTGGCACCTGGGGAGACCGCAGCCTCACGGTGCTGGAGCTGGAAGACCGCATTGCCCAGGCCGCGGAGAAGGCCCCAACGGACGATCCTCAGATCCAGGCGCTACGGGAAATGATTTCCCGCGTCAAAGCTGAGTACGACATCGTCGTCAAGCAGGAGGAGGCCCAGGTGAGGACCGCCGGGGGCCTGCATGTGGTCGGCACGGAACGCCACGAATCCCGGCGTGTGGACAACCAGCTGCGTGGTCGTGCCGGTCGTCAGGGTGATCCTGGAAGCACCCGCTTCTTTCTCTCCCTGGAGGACAACCTGCTCCGCATCTTTGGTGGTGAAAGGGTGGCCGGATTAATGAATGCTTTCCGCGTCGAAGAGGACATGCCGATTGAATCCGGCATGCTGAACCGCTCCCTGGAAGGGGCTCAGAAAAAGGTGGAGACCTACTACTACGACATCCGCAAGCAGGTTTTTGAGTATGACGAGGTGATGAACAACCAGCGCAAAGCTGTTTATGCCGAGCGCCGCCGCGTACTGGAGGGCAGGGAGCTCAAGCAGCAGGTGATCGGTTATGGAGAGCGCACCATTCAGGACATTGTGGAGGCCTATGTGAATCCAGATCTGCCCCCGGAGGAGTGGGATCTCGATCAGCTGGTCGGCAAAGTCAAGGAGTTCGTCTATCTCCTGGAGGATCTCACCCCGGAGCAGCTGCAAGGCCTGTCGATGGAGGAGCTCAAGTCGTTCCTGCAGGAGCAGTTGCGCAATGCCTATGACATCAAGGAGGGCCAGGTGGATCAGGTGCGGCCCGGTTTGATGCGCGAGGCTGAACGTTTCTTCATTTTGCAGCAGATCGACACTCTCTGGAGAGAGCATCTACAGGCGATGGATGGCCTGCGAGAGTCCGTTGGTCTGCGAGGCTATGGACAGAAGGATCCTTTGATTGAATATAAAAATGAGGGCTATGACATGTTCCTGGAGATGATGACCCAGATGCGGCGAAACGTGATCTATTCGATGTTCATGTTCCAGCCCCAGGTTCCCCAGGAGGTCACTGCCTGAGCTCAGGCGCGGGCGCTGATCGCGGACGGCGCTTCAGGCCGTTCCTTCGAATTCCCTCGCCTCTGCCGCAGCAGGGTCTGCGCCGGCGGTTTCGCCGAGAAATTCCAGGATTTCCCGGTCCCGCAGGTTCTGGGCTCTACCGGCGCAGGGTTCCTGGAGCGGGCGGCCTTCGGCCACCTCCCGCAGGCAGCTCTGCAGGCGAAGCACCTCACTCTCCAGGCTGTCGATTCTTTCCATCAGGTTGCGGATCACCCGGGCTTCGGCATCGGGGAGGGCGGAGTGGGCCAGGGGGTCGATCCGCACACCTGATTGATGGATCACTCTTCCAGGGATTCCCACCACCGTGCTGTCGGCATCGACATCACGGAGCAGGACCGATCCGGCGCCAATGCGGGTGTTTTCCCCCACAGTGATTGCCCCCAGCACCTTGGCGCCGGCACCCACCACCACGTTGTCCCTCAGGGTGGGATGGCGTTTGCCATGTTCCTTGCCGGTCCCCCCCAGCGTCACTCCCTGATAGAGCAGACAGCGGTTGCCGATCACGCTGGTCTCCCCGATCACCACCCCCATGCCGTGGTCGATGAACACTCCGCACCCGATCCGGGCGCCGGGATGGATCTCCACGCCCGTCAGCAGACGCCCCACCTGGCTGAGCAGGCGAGGCAGCACCGGCAGGCCGAGCTTCCACAGGCGATGGCTGAAGCGATGCAGCACGAGGGCATGAAAGCCTGGATAGCACAGCAGGATTTCAAGGGTGCTCCTGGCGGCGGGATCGCGCTCCCGGATCATCTGCAGGTCTGCCCGCATCGCCCGCAGCATCTCAGGGGCGTTGCGCATCAGGCCGCCAGCAGGCCGATCTCCTTGCGCAGCTGGTCGATCGTGGCGCCTCCCAGATAGCTCTGGGCGCAATGCACCACCGGCAGTCGCATCAGCTGGGACCGGTTCTGGCGCAGGGTCTGCTCCACCAGGGGCAGGCTCGGCCGGTCGCAGAGCACATGGCTCGCGGCCCTGAGCAGGGCAAGCAGGCGGCTGCCCGTGTCGGGGTTGGCGGTCATCACCAGCAGTTCGTTGCCTCTCATGCTGTGCAGGATCACCTCGGCGGCCCGCAGAATGCCGGGACTGATGCTCACCAGGCCCACGCAGCTGCCTGGCCTCAGTTCCTTGAGCAGATCCAGTTCGTGGCGGAAGTCGTTGAGGTCCACCGGAACGGCCCTCACCCCGTGTTGGCGGGCGATCTCCTCCACGGGCTGAAGGAAGTAGCGGCTGGTGACCACCGTGCCCTTGCTGGAGCTCTCCAGGACCGCCTCCAGTTCTTCCATCGGCACCACTTCCACGGGTACTTCCAGATGGGGGGTCAGTTCCTCGGCGATCAGCAGCGAGGCACCGATGTCTTCCCGCGGGGTGCTCACCAGCACCCTGGCGCCGCAGCGCAGACGCCAGTCGATTTCGCGGGTCAGCAGCTCCCTGGCCTGCTGCAGGGTGCAGCCGGCGTTGAGCAGACCATCAATGCTCTGGCGCACCTCCCGGTCGATGTCGGGCATCGCCTTGCTGCGAAGACCCGGCGGCGGCTTGATTTCGCGGGGTTTCTGCTGGTCGCGTACGTAAATCCCCGAACCCGCCATCGCCTCGACCACCCCATCGGTTTCGAGCTGGCGGTAGACCTTGCTGATCGTGTTGCGGTGCAGGCCTGTCTGCATCGCCAGTTGGCGGGTGCTCGGCAACCGGTGCCCTGGCGGGTAGTGCCGGGCCGCGATCGCGAAACAGATCTGGTTGTAGAGCTGGGTGGACGCCGGAATGTCGCTTTCCTGCTGAATGTGGAATCGCACGCCGGGTGGGCCAGATGATCTCCCGGCCACCCTACGGAGCTTTGGCCCCCGTGACAATTCCCTTGTTGGCATACGAACGTGTGCCGGGCTGTGCCGGTTGGCGGCATCCGGGGCCGGAGCGGCCGTGGCGCCTGGAGAATGGCCACAGGTTGGGAGAGGGCTCATGGCCGGCGGCGCCGATCTGCCACAGCAGGCCATCGTTGCGGACTGGCTCGTTCTGCCTCCGGCAGACGCCGCCCAGCCGTCGTTGCGGTGCTGGTGGGCCCGGCCGACGCGGGCTGTTCCGGTGGCGGGGGTTGTGGTGCTCCCCGAAGTGTTCGGGGTGAATGGCTGGGTGCGCAGTGTGGCCGACCGACTCGCAGGCCACGGCTACGCCGCCCTGGCCGTGCCGCTGTTCGCCCGCACCGCTCCGGACCTTTCCCTGGGCTATGACGCGGCGGCACTCCAGGAGGGGCGCTCCCACAAGGAACGCACCACGGCATCCCAGTTGCTGGAGGACATCGGTCGGGGCGCTGACTGGCTGGCGGGCCAGCTGGTTTCGCTTTCCGGTTCCCCCGAAGGTGGCCCTGCCCCGCGCCTCGGGGGCGTCGGCGGCTGGTGCGGCGGCCATGCCGCCCTGCTGGCCGCGACCCTGCCGCAGTTCGGGGCCACCTGTGATTTCTACGGCGCCGGGGTGGTCAGCGGGCGTCCGGGTGGGGGGCCGCCCAGCCTGGCGGAGGTGCCTGCGATCCGAGGGCGTTTGCTGTGTGTGGTCGGCAGCGAGGATCCCCTGATTCCCGCTTCTGACGTGGCCGCGATCGGTGCGGCCCTGGAGGCCGTCCAACCAGGCGAATCCGGGCGTCACCGCCTGCTGGTGCTGCCCGGTGGCCATGGATTCATGTGCGAGGCCCGTGCGGACCATCGAGCCGAGTCAGCGGCAGCCGGCTGGCAGGCCATGCTCACGCTGTTCGCCGAAAGGCTCTGAGCGTCCGCGCCGGCCTCAGTTGGCCGGTGTGGGGCTGGGGATCACCTTCGGGGCGGGTGCCGCCGCTGCGGGCTTGCTGTTGCCTGTGGCCTGCTTGCGGGGACTCAGGAACATGATCATGTTGCGGCCTTCCCGTTTGGGGGGCTGCTGGATCTCGGCGTTTTCCTCCAGATCCTTGGCCATGCGCATCAACAGCTGTTCCGCCAGGGCCGTGTGCTGGATCTCCCGGCCGCGGAAGATCACTGTGCATTTGACCTTGTCCCCGGCCTTGAGGAAGCGCACGGCCTGTCCGATCCGTACCTGGTAGTCGTGGGAGTCGATCTTGTAACGCATCTTGACCTCCTTGACTTCGGTCTGATGCGATTTCTTCTTGGCCTCCTTGGCCTTCTTCTCCTGTTCGAACTTGTATTTGCCGTAATCCATGATCCGGCACACCGGCGGATCAGCCTTCTCGCTGACCAGCACCAGGTCGAGTTCGCGTTCTCTCGCCACCTCCAGGGCCGCCTCGCGGGTGATCACCCCGAGTTGACTGCCGTCGGCATCGACCACCCGCAGGTTGGGGTAGGCGATCCGATCGTTGATGTTGGGCAGCTCCCGCACGGGAGCCCGGCGGTCAAAACGAGGACGGGGAGGCATTCATAGGGGCGAATTGCCCTTCACCCTATATCGCCCTGTGCCGCGAGCACAGCTTGCTGCAGCAGATCAGCACCCTCCAGCCACAGGGGCTGGTGCTGGCGCCGGAACCAGGTGCGCTGTCGCTTGGCGTACTGCCGGGTGCGCTGTTCCGTCCGGCCGCGGGCGGAGTCGAGCGTCAGCTCCCCGCGCAGCAGCCGGCAGGCCTCGCCATAGCCGATCGTCTCCAGCAGCGGGCAGTCCAGGCCGTACTGCCCGATCAGTCGTTCGGTTTCCTCCACCAGCCCCTGCTCATACAGGGCAAGCGTGCGGTGGTGGATGCGTTGGCTGAGGTCGGCGGGGGCGAGGCCCAGCTCCAGCACCCGCCAGGGGGGAGGGGTGCATCCCTGCTGAGCCGCCAGCGGGCGCCCCGTGGCATAGAGCACCTCCAGGGCCCGCTGGGTGCGGACGGCGTCGGTGCTGCCGATCCGGGCGGCGGCCTCCGGATCGGCCTGGCGCAGCAGGGCATGGCAGGCGGCCTGGCCGAGGGCCTCGAACTGGGCGCGCAGGTCAGGCTGGGGCGGCACGGCCGGGGGTTGCAGCCCGCTGAGCAGGGCCTTGAGATAGAGGCCGCTGCCTCCCACCAGCAGGGCCACACCCCGGCGGCGATGTTCGGCCTCGATCGCCTCTCTGGCGATGGCGGTGAATTCCTGAAGGTTGATCGGCTGGTCCGGGGGGCGCAGATCCAGCAGCTCATGGCGCACCCTGGCGCGTTGGTCGGCCGTGGGTTTGGCGGTGCCCACATCCATGTGTTGGTAGAGCTGGCGGGAGTCCACGGAAAGCACCGCCAGGTCGAGGGCCTCCGCCAGCTCGATGCCCAGGGCGGTCTTGCCGCTGGCGGTGGGCCCCATCAGGGCGATCACCAGCGGGCACGCTCCGCCGGCAGGGCCGGCGGCTGCGGAGGAGGCAGGAGTGGACACGGAGGTTCAGCCCGGGTCGGGACAGGGTCGGGAGGCACTCTGCCGCCGCTCCCATGCACCCCCCATCGAAAAGGCCTCCCAGGGCGCCCTGGCGGGGCCGGAGGCGGCCGGTGGTAAACTAGCTGTTGAGAAAAGGTCTGAAATCCTTCTCTCGCCCCCTTCTGATCCCTGGGGCGGCCGCCCTTTGCCAGCCCTGCGGGGAACCCAGCCCGAATGAGCGACGCCAACAAAGTCCAGAATGCCTACGGCGCCGAGCAGATCCAGGTGCTGGAAGGCCTGGAGCCGGTGCGCAAGCGTCCAGGAATGTATATCGGCACCACCGGGCCGCGTGGACTGCATCACCTTGTGTATGAGGTGGTCGACAACTCGGTGGATGAGGCCCTGGCGGGCCACTGCGACAGCATCCTCGTCGTCCTTCATGACGACGGTTCGGCCAGCGTTTCTGATAACGGGCGGGGTATTCCCACCGATGTCCACCCTCGTACCGGCAAGAGTGCGTTGGAGACGGTGCTCACCGTGCTCCATGCCGGTGGCAAGTTCGGTGCCGGTGGTTACAAGGTTTCCGGTGGCCTCCATGGCGTGGGCGTTTCGGTGGTCAATGCCCTGAGTGAGTGGGTGGAGGTCACAGTCCATCGCCAGGGGCAGGAGCACAACCAGCGCTTTGAGCGCGGCAATCCGATCGGATCTCTGGTTTCGAAGGCGTTGCCCAAGGACGATGAGGAGCGCACCGGTACCCAGGTTCGTTTCAAGCCCGATCTGGAGATCTTTTCCGGCGGGATCGAGTTCGACTACCACACTCTGGCTGCGCGCCTGCGCGAACTCGCCTATCTCAATGGCGGTGTGCAGATCGTGTTCCGGGATGAGCGGCTTGCTGCCCAGGATGCAGAGGGTAAGGCTCATGAAGAGACCTACCACTATGAAGGTGGCATCAAGGAGTATGTGGCCTATATGAATGCGGAGAAGGATCCCCTTCATCCGGAAATCATTTATGTGGACTCCGAAAAGGATGGAGTTCAGGTGGAGGCGGCACTGCAATGGTGTGTGGATGCCTATTCCGACAGCATTCTTGGGTTCGCCAATAACATTCGCACCGTCGATGGAGGCACCCATATTGAAGGTCTCAAGACGGTGCTCACCCGCACCCTCAATACCTTTGCCAAGAAGCGGGGCAAGCGAAAGGATGCGGATGCCAACCTGGCCGGTGAAAACATCCGAGAGGGCCTGACGGCAGTTCTTTCGGTGAAGGTTCCTGATCCGGAGTTTGAGGGTCAGACCAAGACCAAGCTTGGCAACACTGAAGTGCGCGGCATTGTCGACACCCTGGTGGGGGAGGCCCTGAGTGAATACCTGGAATTCAATCCTTCCGTGATTGATCTGATCCTGGAAAAGGCGATCCAGGCCTTCAATGCCGCTGAGGCTGCGCGCCGTGCCCGCGAGCTGGTGCGCAGGAAGTCGGTGCTGGAAAGCTCCACGTTGCCAGGCAAGCTTGCCGACTGCAGCTCCCGCGATCCTGGCGAATCAGAGATCTACATCGTGGAAGGTGATTCCGCCGGTGGCTCCGCCAAGCAGGGACGCGATCGACGCTTCCAGGCCATTCTGCCCTTGCGAGGCAAGATTCTCAATATTGAGAAGACGGATGATGCCAAGATCTATAAGAATACGGAGATCCAAGCGCTGATCACGGCGCTGGGACTTGGCATCAAGGGAGAGGATTTCGAGGAGAAGAACCTCCGCTACCACCGCATCGTGATCATGACCGATGCCGATGTGGACGGCGCCCACATTCGTACTCTGCTGCTCACCTTTTTCTATCGTTATCAGAAGGCACTTGTTGAGGGTGGATATATTTACATTGCCTGCCCGCCGCTTTACAAGGTGGAGCGCGGCAAGAATCACGCCTACTGCTACAACGAGTCTGAGCTCAGGAAGACGATCGACGGCTACGGAGAAAAGGCGAATTACACCATTCAGCGTTTCAAGGGCCTGGGGGAAATGATGCCCAAGCAGCTCTGGGAAACCACCATGGATCCCACCACCCGCACCATGAAGCGGGTGGAGATTGAAGATGCAGCCGAGGCCGACCGGATCTTCACCATCCTGATGGGTGACAAGGTCGCTCCCCGCCGTGAATTCATCGAGACGCACAGCGCCGATCTCGATTTCGCCCAGCTCGATATCTGATGGCCATCCAACCGGCCGCCTTGCCCTGGCGCTGGGCAGCCCTGCTGGGGTTCGCCCTGTTGGCACCGGCAGCGCTTCCCGCCGGCGGTGGCGATCGGCGTCTGCCGGAGGTGCGTCGCAGGGAGCGCGGCGCCGAGCCACTGGTGAGCGGCGCCTGCCTTTCCCTCCATTGCGCGCCTGAGCAGCAGGCGCCGGTGCTGGCCCGGATCGAGCCCGGGGTGCCGGTCAGGGTGCTGCGCCGCTGGTTCGGCCCTGAAGGGCAACCGTGGTGGCAGGTGGAGGCCGCCCCCCGCGGGGACGGCCGTACCGGCAGAGGCTGGCTGCGCGCTGAGGCCTGAGTTCAGGCAGCCAGGGCGACTCAGGCTGCCAAGGCCGTTTCGATCGCCTGGATCAATTCGGTGCCCTCGGGTTCGACGTTGCTCTTGAAGCGGGCAATCACCTTGCCGTCGCGCCCCACAAGGAATTTCTCGAAGTTCCAGGCCACGTCTCCGGTGGGTTCCACCTGGGTGAGGGTGTCGTACGGGGCAGTCTTGGTGCCGCTGGCGTGCACCTTGTCGAACAGTTCGAAGCTGGCCCCGTAGGTGGTGGAGCAGAAGCTCTGGATCTCGGGCAGGGAGCCGGGTTCCTGGCCGCCGAAGTCGTTGCAGGGGAAGCCGAGCACCGCCAGCCCCTGGGGCCCGTAGGTGTCCTGCAGCTTCTGGAGGCCGGCGTATTGCCGGGTGAAGCCGCAGCGGCTGGCCACGTTCACGATCAGCAGCACCTTGCCGGCCCAGTCGCCCAGGCTTCTGTCGGCGCCGCTGGCGGTCCGCACGACCACATTGCTCACGTCAATCGCCATGGTTTCCTGCCGGGGTATCGGTCTTCGCGGCTGAACCTAGCGGCCTGCCCCATACACTCGAAGGCGCCAGCAGCTCGGTTTCGATGGGCGAGGCCTCTGCCGTTTCCGAGGTTGTGGCGCGCCAGCTGGAGCATCTGCTGGAGGCGGCCAACTACGACGGTGCCAAGTTGCTGCTGCAACCGGTGCAGCCGGTGGATGCGGCCGAGGCGATCGGGACGTTGCCCCGCACCCTGCAGGCCCTGGCCTTTCGCCTGCTGCCGAAGGACGAGGCGATTGAGGTGTACGAGTACCTGGAGCCCGCCGTGCAGCAGAGCCTGCTGGAGAGGCTGCGCTCCGGCGAAGTGCTCGAACTGGTGGAGGAGATGGCTCCGGATGACCGGGTGCGGTTGTTCGATGAGCTGCCGGCGAAGGTCGTGCGACGCCTGCTGGCGGAGCTCAGTCCGGCGGAGCGCCGGGTCACGGCCCAGATGCTGGGGTACGAGCAGGAGACGGCCGGTCGTCTGATGACCACCGAATTCATCGATCTCAAGGAGTTTCACAGCGCAGCCCAGGCGCTGGAGATCGTGCGCCGCCGTGCTCGGGACACCGAGACCATCTACAGCCTCTATGTGACCGATGCCTCCCGCCATCTCACCGGGATGCTGTCGTTGCGCGATCTGGTCACCGCCGAGCCCGAGCAGCGCCTCGGCGATGTGATGACCCGTGAGGTGGTCGGCGTCAGCACGGACACCGACCAGGAGGAGGTGGCCCGGGTGATCCAGCGGTACGACTTCCTGGCGGTGCCGGTGGTGGATCGGGAGCAGCGCCTGGTGGGGATCGTCACCGTGGACGATGTGATCGACGTGATCCAGCAGGAGGCCACCCGCGACCTCTACGCCGCCGGGGCCGTGCAGGCCGGTGACGAGGACGATTACTTTCGCAGCGATCTGTTCACGGTGGCGCGACGGCGGGTCGTGTGGTTGCTGGTGCTGCTGGTGGCGAACACGGGGACGTCCGCCGTGATCGCCAGTGAGCAGGGGGTGCTCAAACAGGTGGTGTTGCTGGCCGCCTTCATTCCGCTGCTGATCGGTACCGGTGGCAATGTCGGCGCCCAGAGCTCCACGGTGGTGATCCGTGGTCTCAGCACCCAGCGACTGCAGGCCCTGGGCCCGGCCAAGGCGATCGGTCGCGAGGGAGTGGCCGGGCTGTTGCTGGGTCTGCTGATGGCGTTGGTGGTGGTGCCCTGGGCCTGGTGGATGGGTGGCAACCCCCTGGTGGCCACCGCCGCCGGCATCAGCCTGGTGGCGATCACCACCCTGGCGGCCACGGCGGGAGCCGCGCTGCCCCTGCTGTTCGCCCGCCTCGGCCTGGATCCGGCCCTGATGTCGGCACCCTTCATCACCACGGCCACGGATGTGGCCGGAGTCTTCATTTATCTGCAGACGGCCGCCTGGTTGCTGCCCCGGATGGGGGGGCACTGAGCCGCGAAACCCAGCGCCAGCTCGAAAGCGGGCCGGATGAGAGACGTTCACACTTCTTCAGGCTAGGCTTTACAGATCGTTAAGTCTCCGAATCGTGGTCGTCGCGCTTTCCGCCCCTGTCGATCAGGTTTCCCTTTCCCTGGCTCCTCCAGACCCGCTGATCGAGGCCGGTGCTGAAGCGAGGCCCAGCCGATCGGGGAGTCGCCAGATGCCGCCTGTGGACAGCGATTTGGTGCGCTCCTACCTGCGTGACATCGGCCGTGTGCCGCTGCTGAGCCACGAACAGGAGATCACCCTGGGGCGGCAGGTGCAGGAGCTGATGGGGCTGGAGGAACTGCGGGAGGAGCTGACGCTGCGCTCCGGCGGCAGCGAGC
>JBKDOV010000033.1:0-9090 GCA_046342815.1 Cyanobacteriota bacterium | reverse complement strand
TTCAGGATCGGAGTGGCCAGATGCAGCACGGCGGCAGCGGAGGCCTCCGGCCGCAGCGGGGACCCCCGCTTGCCCAGATGCATCTCCAGGCTCATCACCAGCTTCTCCCGCAGCGGATCGATCGGCGGGTTGGTGACCTGGGCGAAGCGCTGCTTGAAATAGTCGTAGAGGAGGTGGGGCTTGTCCGACAGCACCGCCAATGGGATGTCGTCCCCCATGCAGTAGGTGGGTTCCTTGGCGGCACCCGCCATGTCCTCGATCACCAGATCGAAGTCCTCGGCCGTGAAACCGAAGGCGGTCTGCTGCTGCAGCAGATCCAGGTCGCCCAGTTGGCGCTCCTGCTGCCAGGGCTGAGCGGCGAGGCTGCGGCGGCGTTCCGCCAGCCAGGCACCGTAGGGATGGCGACCGGCCACCTCCTGCTTCACCTCCCAGTTGCGCAGCAGGCGCCCGTTCTCCAGGTCCACCGCCAGCATCTGGCCAGGACCGAGGCGCCCCTTCTCAAGGATCCTGCTCTCCTCCAGCTCCACCACGCCGGTCTCGGAACCCATCACCACGAAGCCATCGCTGGTGATGCAGTAGCGGGCGGGGCGCAGGCCGTTGCGATCCAGGGTGGCCCCGACGCTGCAGCCATCGGCGAACACCAGAAGGGCGGGGCCGTCCCAGGGTTCCTGGGTGCAGGCCGAATACTCGTAGAAAGCCTGGATCTCCGGCTTGTCGGTCAGCTCAGGCTGATCGCGGAAAGCCTCCGGCACCAGGGTGAGCAGGCTCTCGGTGATCGGCCGGCCGCTGCGCACCAGCAGCTCCAGCGTTGCATCGAGGTTGGCCGAATCACTGAAGGCGGCATTCACCACGGGCTTGAGATCGGCGGCCGCCTCACCCCAGACGGCGTCGAGGTTGGCCTCCGAGGCGCGGGCCCAGTTGAGGTTGCCCAGCAGGGTGTTGATCTCACCGTTATGGCCCAGCAGACGCATGGGCTGGGCCAGGGGCCAGCGCGGCAGGGTGTTGGTGCTGAAGCGGCGGTGATAGACCGCGAAATTCACGGCGAAGCGCTCATCGCGCAGGTCGCTGTAGAAGGAGGAAAGCACCTCCGAACGCACCATGCCCTTGTAGACGACGGTGCGGCTGCTGAGCGAAGCGAAGTAGAGATCTCCGGGACCCGGGCCCCAGGCCTCCCGGGCCCGGTCGCCGCAGCGGCGGCGCAGGCGGAACAGCAGGGCCTCGAAGCCATCCCCGGCCAGGGTCTCGCCGCCGGCGCTGACGGGCGCGCCCAGCAGCCACTGTTCGATCACCGGAGCCGTGGAACGGGCCAGGGGGCCCAGCACCTCCGGATCCACCGGCACCGTCCGCCAGCCCAGGCTGGTGAGGCCGAGCTTCCCGGCTTCCTCATCGCAGAAGCGCCTGGCCTGCTCCCGGCGGACCCCATCGGCGGGGAGAAACACCATGCCGAGGCCCCTGGTGCCACCGCTGCTGCCACCGGCAGCGGCCGCCGCGGGCCATACCTGCTCCAGAAAACTCCAGGGGATCGCGCACAACACCCCGGCACCGTCGCCGGAGTCCCCGTCTCCGCCACAGCCACCGCGATGTTCCATGCAGTCGAGGCCCCGCAGGGCCTGCTTCAGCACCCAGTGGCTGGCCTCCCCCCGCAGACTGGCCAGAAAGCCAACGCCACAGGCGTCCTTCTCCCCCGCCACCGCAGCCGGTGCCGGGCTGTCGCAGTGGGGCCAGAAGGCGGAGGGGAAAGGAGGCATAACCCGTTAGTCGTCCTGGACGGTGCTCGAACAAAGGCCTCTGGGAACTGCTCGAGAAAGCTGGCCGCGGCGGTGAACCCCGCGCGACATCAGCGGTCTGAAGCACCACCGGCGAAGCGAGCCAATGATCCTAGGCAGACGCCCTTCAAGAGGTTCAGGGGGGACCTACCTTTCACACTCCGGCCTGAAGCCTTGATGGTGTCCTGGACGGCGCTGAGCGCCACGCTGATCGCCGCCGCCACCCCCTGGGCCTCAGGAGCACCGCCCCTGCCACCCCCCGAACCGGTGGCGCCCCGGCAGAGCTTCCCCGCCACCCGGGAGCGGCCACCCCTCTGGCGCAGCGCGCCTTCGCGCACGGGCAACCGCCTGGTGATCAACGGGAGGGAGCAGCAGGCCGCCTGGCTCTGGCGCGGTGAAGGGCCACAGCCGGAGGAACTCTGGCTGCCGTTGGAGGTGCTGCAGGGGCAGCTGGGCTTCAGCAGCCGCAGTCGCCCGGACGGCAGCCTTGATCTGGAGTGGTTCGGGGTGAGGCTGATCGTGCCGCCCGAGCGGCAGCGCCCCCTGGGGGATGAGGTGGCCGTGGAGGTAGCCGGGGTGCTGGCAACGCATCGGGTGTCGCTGCGGCCTCAGGAGACGACCCTGGAGCTGCGCCTTCCCCCTTCCCGACTGCTGCAGGTGCGGAACTCGCGCCAGCCGGGCCTGCGGCGGGTGGTGCTCGATCTCGACGGTCCGGCCCTGGTGCGCAATGAGGCCCGGGGCCTCGAACTGGGCCTGCTCAGCGATGGTGGACACCAGGTCCAGCTGCAGGCGCTGGGGCTGCGCAGCCGCTCCGGCGGCAGCAACCTGCAGCTGACAGGGCGGCCCCCCGTCAAGGTCTTCACCCTCGCTGAGCCCTACCGGATCGTGATCGATCTGCCGGAGACAGGCGAATCGGCCAGCGCCGGGGGAAGCTCCACCAGCGGAGCCGCAACGATCGATCCGCGGCTGCAGGCCCTGCTGGGCCGGGAGCTCCAATGGGATCGTCTGGTGCGCCAGGTGGGCGGCGAACGGATCCGCATCAATGCCGTACGGCTCGACCCGCGCACCAGCCCGCTGGAACTGCGGCCGCTGAACCGCAGCGACGGCATGCAGGGCCTCAGCTCGCTGGTGCAGCTGGCCCGCAACGAAGATGCGCTGGTGGCCATCAACGGCGGCTTCTTCAACCGCATCCGCCGGCTGCCCCTGGGCGCCCTCAAGGACAACGGCCGCTGGCTCTCCGGCCCGATCCTGAACCGGGGCGTGGTGGCCTGGGATCGCCGCAGCCTGCCCCGGTTCGGGCGCCTCAGCCTCCAGGAATGGCTGATCGATACCCAGGAACGCCGCTGGCCCCTGACGGTGCTCAACAGCGGCTACGTGCAGCGCGGCCTGGCGCGCTACACCCCCGCCTGGGGAAGTCGATACACGGCCCTCAGCGGCAGCGAGACCGGTCTGCTGCTACACCAGGGCGTGGTGGTCGAACGGCTCGAGACGGCCAAGCTGGTGGCCGGCGTGGCCCTGGGCCCCGGCGATGATCTGCTGGTGGCCCGGGGGGGAGCCCCGATGCCCTGGAACCCGGGAGAACGGCTGCGGCTGGAAGCGGTTCCCAGCGATCCGGTGGGAATGGCCGAAAACATCGTGGGCGGAGGGCCGCTGCTGCTCCAGAACGGCCAGCTGGTGCTGGATGGAAGAGCCGAGAGCTTCGGCCCCGCCTTCCTGGGCCAGGGGGCACCCCGCACCGTGATCGGCAGCGACGGTGAGCGGCTGTGGCTGCTCACCCTCGAAGGCTCCGGCCCGGACGCCCCGGGGCCCAGCCTGCCGGAAACGGCGCAGCTGCTCCAGCAGCTGGGACTTCGTGATGCCCTCAACCTCGATGGGGGGAGCTCCACGGGTCTGGTGATGGGGGGCAACCACACCGTGCGCGGCCGAGGGGTGACCAGCGCGGTGCACAACGGGCTGGGGCTCGTGGCTCCGGAGCGGGCAGGGGGATCCTGAACGACAGCGGCCGGGGCTGCCAGAGTGGAGCCACGTTCTGCCCAACGATCGCCGTGCCCCGGGGCCACAGCCTGCGCATCACCGCCGCCGCCGCCGCCGAGCTCTGCCGCCAGGCGGCCGTGGCGGGCACCCCCGGACTGATGCATATCGACCTTCAGGGCGGGGGCTGCGAGCAGTGGACGATCCGGCTGCGGCCGGGGCACCTGGCCGGCACCCCGGCTGCCCGCGCCGATGGCATCACTCTGTATGCCCCTGCCGAGCAGCTGGCCCTGCTCAGCGGCATCCAGCTCGATTACAAAGGAGATCTGAGCGGCGGGGGCTTTCTGGTGAGGGCCGCGGAAGGGATCCGCAGCTGCGCCTGCGGGGCTGCCTTCAGCCCGACATCAGGAAGGGGGACGGCGACGAAGTAAGGTGACGGATTGTCGAAATCGGTCGGACGTCCGACCTTGTATTCTCCGGCCCTCGATGCCCACAATCCAGCAGCTGATCCGCACCGAGCGTCAGCGCCTCACCCGAAAGACGAAGTCGCCAGCCCTGCGCGCCTGTCCCGAACGGCGTGGCGTCTGCACGCGTGTCTACACCTCGACGCCCAAGAAGCCGAACTCGGCCCTCCGCAAGGTTGCGAGGGTGAGGCTCACTTCGGGCTTCGAGGTGACCGCCTACATCCCAGGCATCGGCCACAACCTTCAGGAGCACTCCGTGGTGCTGATCCGGGGTGGTCGGGTCAAGGATCTTCCCGGCGTGCGCTACCACATCATCCGCGGCACCCTCGACACCGCCGGTGTGAAGGACCGTCGCCAGTCCCGCTCGAAGTACGGCGCCAAGACCCCGAAGGGCTGAAGCGGCTGGCCAGGGCCTGGGATCGCTTGATCCGGCCCGCCTCGCTTCCCGAGCCTTCGCTTCGCCAGCCTTCGTCCGCCGCCTTCCCCTGCCCGCCCCTCTCCACTTCGATTCATGTCCCGCCGCAACGCCGCCGAGAAGCGCCCCGTCCTGCCGGATCCCCAGTTCAACAGCCGCCTTGCCTCGATGATCGTGGCGAGACTGATGAAGCACGGCAAGAAGTCCACCGCCCAGCGGATCCTTTCCGATGCCTTCACCCTGATCAACGAGCGCACCGGCGGCGACCCCCTGGAACTGTTCGAAACCGCTGTGCGGAACGCCACCCCTCTGGTGGAAGTCCGGGCACGCCGGGTCGGAGGCGCCACCTACCAGGTGCCAATGGAAGTGCGCCAGGAACGCGGAACGGCCATGGCCCTCCGCTGGCTGGTGAATTTCTCCCGGGCCCGCAACGGCCGAAGCATGGCCCAGAAGCTGGCCGGTGAGCTGATGGATGCTGCCAACGAAGCCGGCAGTGCCGTGCGCAAGCGGGAGGAAACCCACAAGATGGCCGAAGCCAACAAGGCGTTCGCCCACTACCGCTACTGATCCACAAGGGGAACCGGAGCCCAGGGCGCACCCGGTTCCCTTCAGACCTTGCCGAAGGCCGGTCTGTAAAGTAATGCCCGTTTTTTGTTGACCCACCCTCGGAGAAGATCCCCGTGGCCCGCGCCTACCCCCTGGAACGCGTCAGAAATATTGGTATTGCCGCTCATATTGACGCGGGCAAGACGACCACGACCGAGCGAATTCTGTTTTATTCCGGCGTGGTCCACAAGATGGGTGAGGTGCACGATGGTGCCGCCGTCACCGACTGGATGGAGCAGGAGCGGGAGCGCGGCATCACCATCACCGCGGCTGCCATTTCCACCAGCTGGAAGGACCACCGGATCAACATCATCGACACTCCTGGCCACGTCGATTTCACCATCGAGGTGGAGCGCTCGATGCGCGTCCTCGATGGTGTGGTTGCCGTGTTCTGCGCCGTCGGTGGCGTCCAGCCCCAGTCCGAGACGGTCTGGCGCCAGGCCGACCGCTACAACGTGCCCCGGATCGTGTTCGTCAACAAGATGGACCGCACCGGAGCCAACTTCCTGAAGGTCTATGAGCAGATCAAGGATCGCCTCAAGGCCAACGCAGCCCCGATCCAGTTGCCCATCGGCGCCGAAGGCGAACTGAAGGGCATCGTCGATCTGGTGCGCAACAAGGCGATCGTCTACACCAACGATCTCGGCACCGACATCCTCGAAGAGGAAATCCCTGCCGACATGAAGGAGGAAGCCGCCGAATGGCGCGGCAAGCTCATGGAGACGGTGGCCGAAACCAACGAAGAACTCCTTGATGCCTATCTGGAAAACGGCGAGCTCTCTGAAGAGCAGCTGATCCAGGGCATCCGGGAAGGCGTGGTCAAGCATGGACTCGTGCCGATGCTCTGCGGTTCCGCCTTCAAGAACAAAGGCGTCCAGCTGGTGCTGGATGCGGTGGTCGACTATCTGCCCGCCCCGGTGGATGTGCCCCCGATCACCGGCCTTCTGCCCGACGGCACGGAATCCACCCGTCCCTGCGACGACAGCGCCCCCTTCAGCGCCCTGGCGTTCAAGGTGATGGCCGACCCCTACGGCAAGCTCACCTTTGTGCGGATGTACAGCGGTGTGCTGCAGAAGGGCAGCTATGTGATGAACTCCACCAAGGACAAGAAGGAGCGCATCTCCCGCCTGATCCTGCTCAAGGCAGATGACCGTGAGGAAGTGGATGAGCTGCGGGCCGGCGACCTGGGTGCCGTGCTGGGCCTCAAGGACACCACCACCGGAGACACCCTCTGCGTGGATTCCGATCCGATCATCCTGGAGTCCCTCTACATCCCGGAGCCGGTGATCTCCGTGGCCGTGGAACCCAAAACCAAGGGGGACATGGAAAAGCTTTCGAAGGCTCTGCAGTCCCTGGCCGAGGAAGACCCCACCTTCCGCGTCTCCACCGACCCCGAGACCAGCCAGACCGTGATCGCCGGCATGGGCGAACTCCACCTCGAGATCCTGGTGGACCGGATGCTCCGCGAATTCAAGGTGGAAGCCAATATCGGCGCCCCCCAGGTTTCCTATCGGGAAACGATTCGCGCCAGTGCCAAGGGTGAAGGCAAGTTCGCTCGCCAGACCGGCGGCAAGGGCCAGTACGGCCATGTGGTGATCGAAATGGAGCCCGGCGAGCCGGGTTCAGGGTTCATGTTCGTCAACAAGATTGTTGGTGGCATCGTGCCCAAGGAGTACATCGGACCGGCGGAAGCCGGCATGAAGGAAACCTGCCAGTCCGGCGTGATTGCTGGTTTCCCGATGATCGATGTCAAGGTCACCATGGTCGACGGTTCGTACCACGACGTCGACTCCTCGGAAATGGCGTTCAAGATCGCCGGATCCATGGCCTTCAAGGACGGCGTCAAGAAGTGCAATCCTGTACTGCTTGAGCCGATGATGAAGGTGGAGGTCGAGATTCCCGAGGATTTCCTCGGCTCGGTCATCGGCGACCTTTCCTCCCGCCGCGGCCAGGTTGAAGGTCAGTCCGTCGACGACGGACAGTCCAAAGTCCAGGCCAAGGTGCCTCTGGCCGAGATGTTCGGCTATGCCACCCAGCTCCGATCCATGACCCAGGGTCGGGGTATCTTCTCGATGGAATTCAGCCATTACGAGGAAGTTCCTCGCAACGTTGCTGAAGCCATCATCTCCAAGAATCAGGGCAATTCCTGATCTCTCTTCTACACACTTACCCCCCGATTCTTTCCTTCCATGGCTCGCGAGAAGTTCGAAAGGAACAAGCCTCACGTCAACATCGGCACCATCGGCCACGTTGACCACGGCAAGACCACCCTCACCGCCGCCATCACCAACGTGCTGGCGTCCAAGGGCATGGCCAAGGCCCAGGCCTACGACGAAATCGACGGTGCTCCCGAAGAGAAAGAACGGGGCATCACCATCAATACCGCCCACGTCGAGTACGAGACCGACAAGCGGCACTACGCCCACGTGGACTGCCCGGGTCACGCGGACTACGTGAAGAACATGATCACCGGTGCCGCCCAGATGGACGGCGCCATCCTGGTGGTGGCCGCCACCGACGGCCCCATGGCCCAGACCAAGGAGCACATCCTCCTGGCCAAGCAGGTGGGCGTGCCGGCGCTGGTCGTGTTCCTGAACAAGAAGGACATGGTCGACGACGAGGAAATTCTCGAGCTGGTGGAGCTTGAGATGCGTGAGCTGCTCAGCAGCTACGACTTCCCCGGCGATGACATCCCCGTGGTGGCCGGTTCCGCCCTCAAGGCCCTCGAATTCATCCAGGGTGGTGGCAAAGGCGACCGTGGCGCCGACGAGTGGGTCGACAAGATTCTCGACCTGATGGATGCCGTCGACGAGGCCATCCCTGAGCCCGAGCGCGAAATCGACAAGCCGTTCCTGATGGCTGTGGAAGACGTGTTCTCGATCACCGGTCGTGGCACGGTGGCCACCGGCCGGATCGAGCGTGGCAAGGTGAAGGTCGGTGAGACCGTCCAGATCGTGGGCATCAAGGACACCCGCGAAACCACCGTCACCGGTGTGGAGATGTTCCGCAAGCTGCTCGACGAGGGCATGGCCGGCGACAACGTGGGCCTGCTGCTCCGCGGTGTTCAGAAGGAGGACATCGAGCGTGGCATGGTGCTGGTGAAGCCCAACTCCATCAAGCCCCACACCAAGTTCGAAGGTGAGGTGTATGTGCTCAAGAAAGAGGAAGGTGGTCGCCACACCCCCTTCTTCGCTGGCTACCGCCCGCAGTTCTACATCCGTACCACCGACGTGACCGGCCAGATCACGGCCTTCACCGCTGACGACGGCACCAACGTGGAAATGGTGATGCCCGGCGACCGCATCAAGATGAGCGCCGAGCTGATCTGCCCGGTGGCCATCGAGCAGGGCATGCGTTTCGCCATCCGCGAAGGCGGCCGCACCATCGGTGCCGGCGTGGTCTCCAAGATCATTGCCTGATGACAACGGCTGATCCTTTTCAGCCGCTTTTTACGGTGGTGGGAGTCAAACCGGCTCCCACCCCCCCTCTGATCCGAGGTCGCCGTGGGGGATGAGGTGATCAAGGCGAAGTGCCCTGTTTGATTACCTCAGCCTCCTCTCAGTTCTCCGCACCTGGACAACTCAAATCCTGGCTCAGCCTCCTGCCTCTCATTCGGGTAGGCCCCGTCACCCGAGCCGCTTCCATCCGATCCGCCCGCAGTCCCATGGCCAATCTCACCCAGCAGAAGATCCGCATCCGCCTGAAAGCATTTGATCGGCGCATGCTTGACCTCTCCTGCGAAAAGATCATCGAAACTGCGGATCACACCGCTGCCACCGCCATCGGTCCGATTCCGCTGCCTACCAAGCGAAAGATTTACTGCGTTCTGCGTTCACCCCATGTGGACAAAGATTCTCGCGAGCACTTT
>JBKDOV010000032.1:0-6473 GCA_046342815.1 Cyanobacteriota bacterium | reverse complement strand
TCGAGGAGCTGAGCCGCAGCGACCGCCCCACGCTCACCCGACGGCTGCAGCGCCTGCGTCTGCCGCAGCAGGGGCAGGTGCGGCATCAGCCGAGCCTGGAGCGGGATCTGCTGCAGGTGAAAAGGGTGCCGGGCCTGGGCCAGCTGAGGGCCCAGCTCAACCGGCTCGGCGGGGAGTCCACCCGGGCGGTGCTGGAGGTGGAAGCGACAGCCGGCGCCGCGCCGCTGCAGGGCGACCTCAGCCTCCGCAACGACGGCAACGGCGGCAGCGGCCAGTTCCGGGGCCTGGCGACCCTGGCCAAGGAAGGGCTGCTGCTGGAGGGCGACAGCCTGCTCCTCTACGGAGAAATCGACACCGACAACACCCCCGACCTCGGCTATAGCAGCGGTTCGCTCAGCTACCGCCTGCCGCTGGGGCCCGACCTGGGCTTCAGCACCGCCTTCGGCGCCAGCCGCCGCAACCTGATCGAAGCGGCCGCCCCCTACGACGGGCTGAGTTATCGCCAGCTGCAGTTGCTGGGCCAGTTCGACTGGACCTTCCAGCAGAGCCTGCGCAGCCGCTGGTATGCCTTCGCCGGCCTCAGCCTCAACCGCAACGACGCCTATCTCGACGGCCGGCCGTTTCCAGGGCTGGTGGGCGGTGGCGCCGAAGGCCAGCTCCACACCGGCTTCCTGCGGGCCGGCGTCGGCTGGGAGGGGGTGCTGGGGGAGGTGGATCTGGCCGGCAGTGTCTACGGGTTGCAGGGCCTGGCCGGCCTCAGCAGCGCCCACCAGCGGCAGGAACTGGCCAGCTTCGCCGGGGTCTATCCGGGCGAGGCGCGGGCCCTCGGGGGCCAGCTGGGTGCCTCGTGGCGCCTGGGCCCCCGCTGGCAGCTGCAGCTGATCGGGGCCGGGCAGATCGCCCTGGCACCGCTCACCGAACCGATGGGCTTCAGCCTCGGCAGCGACAACGGCCTGCGGGGACTGCCGGGGCAAGTGATCAGCGGCGACAGCGGCCTGCTGGGCAGCGCCGAACTGAGCTGGAGCTTCTGGCGGCAGCGGCAGACCGAACTGCAGCTGGTGCCCTTCCTGGGGGCGGGCCTGGTGCAGTCGCAGTTTCCGGAGGGCAGTGTGTCCGATTCGATCGGTGCCGGCGGGCTGCTGCTGCGCTGGTTGCAGGGGAAGAACTGGCTGGTGGAACTGGGCTGGGCCTCCCAGTTCGGCAGCGCCAGCCAGAGCAGCTGGGAGGACTGGCTGCTCGGCAGTGGGATCTACACGAAGGTGGCGTATCGCTTCTGATCCCCCGATGGCCATCCTGCAGCGCTTGCTGAGGCAGCTCGCCCCCTACCTCGGCGCCCTGCTGGTGCTGCTGGTGCTGCGCCAGGCGCGGCTGGGCGAAACGGTGAACCTGCTCCTCTACGACCTCGCCACCCAGCTGCGGCCCGCGGCTTCGGGGGGCACCACCCCGATCCGGATCATCGGGATCGAGGAAGCCGACCTGCGCAGCCTCGGCTGGCCGCTCGATGACGGCCTGCTGGCGGACGCGATCGAGCGGCTGCAGCGGGCGGGGGTGCGGGCGGTGGGGCTGGATCTCTACCGCGACCTGGGGGTGGGATCCCCGCAGGGAAGGCAGCGGCTGCGGGAGCTGGCGGCCCGGATGCCGCAGCTGGTTTCGGTGTTCAGCCATGTGGATGGCATCGCCGCGATTCCCACCACCCCGCCCTCCCGCCGCGCCTACAACGATCTGCTGATCGACCCCGACGGCGTGGTGCGGCGCGACCTGCTGCATGTGCGGGGCCAGCCGGAGGGGTTCGTGGCGCTGCCGATGCGGCTGATGGAGGTGGCGCGGGGGGAAACGATCAGCCCGCTGCGGCGCCGGATCGAGGCCCGCCCCGCCAGCGTGCACCCCCTCGATCCCCACGCCGGCGGCTACACCCGGCTCGACAGCGCCGGCGTGCAGCGGATGCTGCCGTTCCAGCAGCCCCGCAGCTTCCCGGAATGGAGCCTGCGGCAACTGCTGGCGGGCCAGGTGCCGGAGCAGCAACTGAAGGATTCGATCGTGCTGATCGGCAGCCGGGCGCCTTCGCTGCGGGATGGCTTCCATGTGCCGTTCAGCCGCCCTTCGCCGCTGCTGCAGCTCCGCGCTCCCCTGCATCCGCAGATGTCCGGCGTGGAGGTGCATGCCCACCGGCTGGCGAGCCTGCTGGCCCTCGATCAGGGAAGGCCCCTGGGGCTGCGGGCGGCCCCGGGCTGGGTGAACGGGCTGCTGCTGCTGGCGGGTCTGGTGACCGGAGTGGCGCTGGGGGAAGGGCTGCCCAGCCTGCGCCGCAGCCTGCGGGCCGTGGCGCTGATCACCGCCGCGGCGCTGCTGGCGGCGGGTCTGGCCCTGGCGGCGGGCCTGTGGCTCAATGTGGCGCTGCCGATCGGGGCGCTGCTGAGCATGGCCGCCGCCGCCCTGCTGCGCCGCGGCGCCGAACAGCAGCGCCAGCGGCAGGAGATGCAGCGGCTGCTGGGGCAGACCACCTCGGTGGATGTGGCCCAGGACCTCTGGAAGCACCGCCATGAGCTGCTGGAGGGGGGCCGCTTCCGGGGCCGCGCCCTGGAGGCCACGGTGCTGTTCACCGACATCGAGCACTTCACGGCGGTGGCGGAGCAGCTGCCGCCGGATGCGCTGCTGGAGTGGTTGAACCGGGGCATGGCCGAAGTGGTGCCGCTGGTGCATGCCCAGGGGGGGCTGGTGAACAAGTTCACCGGCGACGGCCTGCTGGCGGTGTTCGGCGCACCGTTGAGCCAGGGCCCGGAAGCGGATGCGGTGGCGGCGGTGCGCACGGCGATCGCGATCCGCGCCGCCCTGCAGGAGCTCAACCGCCAGCTGGCGCGCGAGGGCCAACCGGCGATGCGGCTGCGCATCGGCGTGCACAGCGGCCCGGTGGTGGCGGGCTCGGTGGGCAGCCGCGAGCGCTGGGAATTCGGCGTGGTGGGCGACACGGTGAACTGCGCCGCCCGGATCGAGGCGCTGGATAAGGAGCGCGGCGGCAGCCCCTGCCGGGTGCTGGTTTCCGGGGTGACGCGGGCGCGGGTGCAGAACCAGCTGGCGGGCCCCTGGCGGGACTGGGGCACCGTGGCCCTGAGCGGCCGCTCCACGGCAGTGGAGATCTGGGAGCTGGTGCCCGCCTCAGGCGATCATGCAAATCTTGAAAATTCCGTTCAGGGCTGAATGCCGTCGGGGGCGATGCATGCAGGCGAAGCGCGCCTGTTCTGGTGGCGCCAGCGCACCCGACCGCTGCTGTGGTGGCCGCTGCGGCCATGGCTGGCGCGCCGGGGGCAGCGGCGCTGGCAGGGGGCGCGGGGGGTGTGCCTGTTCCTGAGCCCACCGCGCAGCGGCCATTCGCTGCTGGGGGCGTTGCTGGATGCCCACCCCGATGCGGCGATCGGCCATGAGCTGGATGCACTGCTGTTCCTGCGCTGGGGCTGGCGGCTGGAGGAAGTGCTGCCGTTGATGGAGCGCTCGGCCCGGCAGACGGCCGCCATGGAGCGGCTACCGGGGGGCTACAGCTACCGGTTGCAGGGCCAGGGGCAACTGCGCCGGCCGCTGCTGGTGGGAGACAAGCACGGCGAGGCCACGCTGGTGGAGCTGGAGCACCGGCCGTGGCTGGCAGAGCGACTGCAGGCCACCAGTCCGCTGCCGCTGCTCTGGCTGCGAACGGTGCGCCACCCGCTCGACAACATCGCCTCGATCGCCCGCCAGATCCACACCATCGCCGGCGGCATGATTCCGCCAGGCGGCACCGCCCTGCAGCGGGCGGAGCGCTACTACTTCCTGCTCGCCGATCGGATGGCAGCACCGACGGCGACCTCCCTGGCCGGGCGGCTGCTGGATGTCCGCCACGAAGACCTGCTGGCCGATCCCGCCAGCGAACTGCGGCGGATCGCCACCTTCCTGCAGCTGGAGCCCGACCCCACCTGGCTGGAGCACTGCCAGGCGCTGATCCATCCCGAACCAAACCTCAGCCGCCACGGGGCGCCCTGGGAACCGGGCCAGCAGCAACGGATCCTGGAGCGCTGCGCCCGCTACCCCTTTCTGGCGGGCTATGGGCGACCGGAGCGCTGAGACCCGATCTGCCGCTCCAGGCCGGCCAGCCGCTCTTCCAACGCGAACAGCAGTTCAGAGCGGCTGAGCAACAGACAGAAGGGGCCTTCCTCGTAGCGAGCTTCCACGGCAAACACCTGAAGCGCGAGCAGCTCCTCCGGCAGGGTTTCCCCAAGATCACGGGCGAGCAGCTCCAGTTCATGGGTGCGCGCTGGCAGGCGGTTGCTGAGGATGAGCCCCACCTTCAGCAATTTTTCCAAGGCCTGCTGAGCCTGAAACCCCCATTCCTCCTCGGGATAGGCCGGGTCGAGATTCAATCGCATCGCCTGCAGATGGCGGCGCACGATGCGCAGCAGCAGGGCCGCATCTTCAGCGGGCGACATACAGCACCAGACCGTCACGGGCCGCATCCCCCATCACGTGCCAACGGGAGCCCGCCAGGCGCAAGGCATCGTCCGCTCCGATGACCACAAGATCCACACCATGGTCCAGCGGACCCAGCAGACGTCGGTAGTGGCGACTACGGCTGGTTTTCAGCGCGACTGGCAGGCTACCTTCCTTGCAGATCACGGCCAGATCGAGATCCGAATCGGGCCGGGCCTCTCCACGCGCCCGCGAACCGAAGGCCACCACGGCCTGCACTTCAGGCTGGCTGCAGAGGTTGTGCAGGCCGCGGCTCAACTGGCAGGGATCCAGTCCCTCGCCGAGCTGGATCGATTCGGCGAGCGGCAGCGGCTCCAACCACGGAATGGCTGGCGGCTGAAAAGGGATCGAGACAGCCCTGGCCATGGAGGAATCCTAAGCAGCGCGAAAACGCGCGCCATCGCTTCGCCGGCGTTCACCAGACGATGCGGCAGCCTGAACGCGGAGAGCAGCCCACTTCCCTTGCCACAGCTTGGATCTGGGATCTCCCCCGAAGCCCTTACCCAGCCCCTCAGCGATTCGAAGCCGGATCCACCGCAATTCGCAGGGCAAAGCGCGGCATTTTTGCGGCTGTTCTCACGCTCCTCTAAGGCCCGGAAGGGCGCGAGCTCAGTTTTACACGTAGAGTCTTATCAAGAAGAAAAAACCATTGACCTAATCAGGTCAAGCATGCTATGGAATCGATTCTGAGTACTGCTTTTGCTGCCGCCCTCGAGCTGCTGGAGAGCCGTGCTTCAGAGCAGGGATTCCTGGATCTGCTGGAGCAGGTGTACGGCGCCACCGGCAGTGATGATGCGGCGTTTGCGGCGGCGGCCAGCTCGCTGCAGCAGCTGCTGAGCAGCGGCAGCGAGCTGGGGATCCAGGTGAAGAGCCTGGACGGCGCGGACATGAACGGCGCCATGGGCGCGTACAGCAGCACCGGCGTGGATGGCATGCCGGTGATTTACATCAATACCAGCCTGCTGAGTGAGGGGGCCGACCCGGAATTGCTGCAGCGGGTGCTGCTGGAAGAGATCGGCCACCACTTCGACATCCTGCTCAACGGCAGCGTCGACACCGCCGGCGACGAAGGCGAACTCTTCGCCGACCTGATCTCGGGTGACACCCTCACCCTGGACCAACAGAGCACCATCACCACCCAAAGCGACGCCGGCACGGTGCTGGTGGATGGTCAGACGGTGGCGGTGGAGCAGGCGGCAATTGCCGCTCCGACGTCCACAACTCTTGGAGCAACAGGTACAACTCAGACGATCAACCGTGCAGCAGCCACCGCGATAAGCCTGTCGTTAACCTTTGACGCCGGCAATAACGCAGGGTCCGACATTCTTGTCGCAGCATTCAACGGGACTAATTTGATCGGGTGGACAATATACGATAGAAGCGCAGATCTAGACGCCGGCACAGGCCAGACGACTAGAGCAATTACTGTTTCATTTAATTTAGCGCAATTCAATACCAATGTAAGTACGGGATCTCTTTCTTTCCGATACTGGCAAGGGTCTGCAGCTGGAACTGTCGGCAACGACAATCTCTCGGTCACTCAGTCTGGCACTTCAACTGCTCCATTTCGTGTTAACAGCAACAGCCAAGCCACTATCACGACCAACATAACCCTTACAACTAATCTCCCGGGCGGGCAATCAGCGACTTGGACGAATACCACTTTAGATGTCATTGCTCCATCCGCCTCCCTCACTGGAGCCACCATCCCTAACACAGGCAGTGTCACAGTCCAGAGCTCGGAAACCGGCACTGCCTATCTCGTCAATTCCAACGTCAACGTAACCAACCTTACTTCGATCACCGCAGCAGCTAATAACCAGTGGAATTCAGTCACCATCTCCGCAGCAAATACCAATACTTCTCTTTCCGCCGCTGGCCTCGAAGATGGCACCTACAAGCTCTACACCGTTGACGCCGCTGGCAACCTCAGCTCCGCTTCCTCAAACTCCGTCACCGTCGATACCACTGCTCCAACCGTA
>JBKDOV010000031.1:0-19442 GCA_046342815.1 Cyanobacteriota bacterium | reverse complement strand
GCACGGGGAAGCGGCCGCCGGGGCCGTCGGGTCCCCAACCCTAGGATCCGGCGGTTGCTGCGCCAGCTTGGCCGACGTTCGCTTCCAGCAGGTCAGCAAGACCTACCCGCCCCGCCGCGGCGCCGATCCTGTGCAGGTACTGCAACAGCTGGATCTCGCCATCGAGGACGGCGAATTCATGGTGCTGGTGGGCCCTTCAGGCTGCGGCAAGAGCACGCTGCTGCGCCTGCTGGCCGGACTGGAAACCCCCAGCGGCGGTGAGATCACGGTGGGGGGGAGGCCGGTGAGCGGTCTGCGGCCGGCCCAGCGCGATGTGGCGATGGTGTTCCAGAGCTATGCGCTCTACCCCCATCTGAGCGTGGCCGACAACATCGGCTTCGGGCTGCGGCGCAGCCGGCCGCGCACCCCGGTGCAGCAGCTGCAGGATGCCCTGCATCGCGCCGGCCGGCACTGGCCCGCTCCGCTGCGCCCGCCATCGGCGCGGGAAGAGCGGATCGAGCGACGCGTCGCCGAAGTGGCCGAGACCCTCGAACTGGCCC
The DNA here is from genome assembly GCA_046342815.1 of Cyanobacteriota bacterium. Classification (GTDB taxonomy): domain Bacteria; phylum Cyanobacteriota; class Cyanobacteriia; order PCC-6307; family Cyanobiaceae; genus Cyanobium. The sequence continues at coordinate 18,903 of JBKDOV010000031.1, read as the reverse complement.
CCCTGCTCGACCGGCTGCCGAAGGAGCTTTCCGGCGGCCAGAAACAACGGGTGGCCCTGGGCCGCGCCATCGCCCGCCAGCCGGCGGTGTTTCTGATGGATGAACCGCTCAGCAACCTCGATGCCAAGCTGCGCACCGGCACCCGGGCCCAGATCGTGGAGCTGCAGCGAAGGCTCGGCACCACCACCCTCTACGTGACCCACGACCAGGTGGAGGCGATGACGATGGGGCACCGCATCGCCGTGCTCAACGGCGGCCGCCTGCAGCAGCTGGGCACCCCGATCGAGCTCTACCAGTGGCCCTCCAACCTGTTCGTGGCCCAGTTCATCGGCAGTCCGCCGATGAACCTGCTGCCGGTGCAGGTGGCGGGCCCCGGCCAGTTGCTGGTGGGCGGCCGGAAGGTGCCGCTGGAGGGACCCCTGCAAGCCGCCACCGCCTCGCGGCTGGGCCAGACGCTCACCGGCGGCCTGCGGGCCGAACATCTGGCGCTCGCCGCAGCGGACGACCACACCCTGACGGCGGAGGTGAGCCATGTGGAGGCCCTCGGCAATGAGCAGCTGGTCACCTGCCGCTTGCTGGAGGGCAGCCATCTGGTGCTGGTGCGCACGGGCCCGGCGGCGGCCCTGGCTCCCGGCCAGCGGCTGGCGCTGAAGGTGGATCCCGCCGGCTGGCGCCTGTTTGACAGCGAAGGGGAGGCCTTGCCCCTGCCAGCCCTGTCAGCCGCGGCGGGCTGAGGCTCATTTCACCCAGATCACGCTGCACCCCTGGCCGCCATCGCCCTGTTCGGCGTCGCTGACCCTTTCCACATAGGGCACGGTGGCCAACCAGGCCCGCAGGCCCCGCTTGAGCTTGCCGGTGCCGATGCCATGGATCACCCACACAGGGCCATTGGCACCGCGCAGCCGTTCCTCCACCGCCGCCTCGGCCTCATGCACCCGCAGGCCGCGCACGTCCACGGTGTTGGCTTCGGTGCGCACATCCGGGCCCCGGCTGCCGGGCGAACGGCGGCTGCGCACCTGCACCACTGCCCGGGCCGGCTCCGGCGCAGCGGGCTTCTCGCCGTGGAGCCCCTCAATCGAAGCCAGATCCACCGTGAGCCGCATCACGCCGCACCGCACCGTGAGCTCCCGGCCGTCCTCGGAGATGGCCTGCACCTCGGCGGCTTTGCCCAGGGCCAGCAGCCGGATGCGCTCCCCCACCGCGGGACGCCAGCCGGCATGTTGCCGCTGTTCGGGCTGGGGGCGATGTTGCTCCTCCAGCCGCTTCAGGCGGATGCCGGCCTGCCGGGCCGTTTCCCCCGCCAGGCGACCATCCGCGGCGCTGCTGGCTCCGGCCTGCCGCAACCGCCGGATGATGCCGCGCACCTCCCCCTGGCCCTGGCGGATCGAGCGCTCCAGCTGCTGGCGCTTCTGCTCCTGGAGCTCGGCGCTCTGTTCCTTCTGGTGCTCCCAGCGCTGCAGCAGCTCTTCATGCAGCAGGTCGGTGCGGGCCAGCAGGGCCGCCGCGGCCTCCGCCGCCTCCTGCTGGCGCTGGCGCTGCTGCTCCAGCCCCTCGATCACCTGATTCACATCCCCCTCCCGGTGCTGCTCCAGCGCACCCTCCGCCGCCGTCACCACAGCCGGATCGAGGCCTAATCGGGTGGCGATCGCCAGGGCATTGCTGCGGCCGGGGATGCCCCACTGCAGGCGATAGGTGGGCGAGAGGGTCTCCACGTTGAAGGCCACCGAGGCATTCTCGAACCGGGGATCGGTGTATTTGAGGGCCTTGAGCTCCCCAAAGTGGGTGGTGGCGATCGTGAGCCGGGCCCGGTCGGCCAGATGGCGCAGCAGGGCCGCCGCCAGGGCGGCCCCCTCGGTGGGATCGGTGCCGGCGCCCACCTCATCGAGCAGCACCAGGGCAGAAGGGGTGAGGGCCGCCAGGATGCGGGCGATGCGGCGGATGTGGCCGCTGAAGGTGGAGAGGTTCTGCTGGAGCGACTGTTCATCCCCGATGTCGGCCAGCACCGGATCGCACCACGGCAGGCGGGGCGTGCCGCTGCAGGGAAGGAACAGGCCGCAGCGGGCCATCAGCACCGCCAGCCCCACGCTCTTCAGGGTCACGGTCTTGCCGCCGGTGTTGGGGCCGGTGATCGCCACCACCCGCAGCTCGCTGCCCACACTCACACTCACCGGCACCACCGGCTGGCCGCCCTGGCGCCGTTCCTGCAAGAGCAGCAGGGGATGGCGCAGATCCCTGAGTTCGAAGGGGGCGGCGGAATCGGCGTCGAGTTCGGGCCGCACCGCCCCCAGCCAGGCGCCGTAACGCGCCCGCGCCAGGGCCCCATCCAGCCGCACCAACACCAGCTGCAGATGCTCCAGTGGCTCCGCCTCGGCCCCCACCAGCCCACTGAGCTCGGTGAGGATCTGCGTCTCGATCTCCCGCTCCCTTCCCTCCAGCTCGCGGATGCGGTTGCCGAGGGGGATCACCGCCTGGGGTTCCACGAACACGGTGCTGCCGGAGCCGGAGCTGTCGTGCACCAGGCCTCCCACCTGGGCCGCAGCACCGGCCTTCACGGCCAGCACCGGCCGGCCGTTGCGCTCGGCCACCACGGTGTCCTGGAGCAGGGTGCCCCAGCGGCGGATCAGCTCCTGCATCCGCTCGCGGCGCTCGGCGCGCACCGCCTGCAGCTGGCGCCGCAGGCCTGCCAGCTCGGGGCTGGAACGGTCCGCCACCCGGCCGCCCTCCTCGATCGCGAAGTGGAGGCGCTGCTCCAGCTCAGGCAGGGTGCGCAGTTCGGCCACCAGGCCCGTGCACACGGGACGCAGCTCGGCATCATCCACCTGGCGCCGTAGCCGCCGGGCGGCCGCCAGGGTGGTGGCCACCGCCAGCAGCGCTTCGCCGCCGGCGCAGCCGCCCTTGGCGCAGAGCATCACGGTGGCGGAGAGATCAGCGACGCCACGGAAGCTGAGCCCCCCTTCCAGCACGCCATCGAGGCCGAGGAGCTCGGTGGTTTCCGCCAGCAGCCGCTGACTCTCCTGACAGCTGGTCGGCAGCGGCAGGGCGGAACAGTGCTGGGCCCCGGCGACGGTGCTGGCGAAACCGGCCAGCTGCCCCATCAGCCGCGGCCACTCCAGCAGCTCCAGCGTCTCTGTGGCAATTTCGCGACCCTCCGTGATCACCCGTGCTCGCGCTCCCCTGGAACGAGGGAAGGGATCGCCGCAGTGCCCTGGTTGGAGGGGATACCGGCGGGGGGTTCGTAGAGAATCTCCAGCCAGTTTCCCTCCGGATCCTGGAGGTAGAAGGAAGCGGTGCCGTCGCGGTGGTCATGCACGGCACCCACCGGATGGCCGCTGGCCACCAACTGGGCGTGCACCGCATCCACGGCGGCGCGGTCCTCGAAGTGGAAGGCGAAATGGGGACCAGCCGCCACGTAATCGGGGCTGAGCAGGGCCACCCCATCCCCGGTGAGGGGGGACTGCAGATAGGCCCAGTCCTGGGCATCCCAGGTGAGCTGGAGCCCAAGGGCCGTATAGAAGGCCTTGGCCCTCTCCATGTCGGCCACCCGAAGGGCCACATGGCCAAGGCGATGGACAGAAGCCGCTGCCATGGCGGAGGGGATGACTCCCACCATTCTCCTGCAGAGGGCGTGCGTTTGTGGGCCGCAAGGCCGGGCCGACCAGGACCGCTGATCGCCAGCCCCCCCCTAGCGCGTACGCCCTGGCGGAGCTCAGCGGAGAACGAGAGCCGACGACAAACCGACAAGGCAATACTTCCGCAAATTCTCGAATATTCTTCGGCAAGACTTCTATCAGTCCCTGAGATCAGAACAAGACTGCTCAGCAGGAACCTTTTGCCACAAAGGCGTTGGCGCGCTTGCAAGCAGCACTTAATTCGCCAACATTGCAATCAGCGAACCGGCACATACTCTCCCATAAGCCAAGGCCACCACGCCAACATTGGCAAACTTAAACGAAGAACAAAAGCCGTCAATCAGCAGCCTTCCCTGAAGCCGCCCATGGCAGCCTGCCTGTTTTTGTCACCACAACCACCCGCAACTTTCAGCCTGGACTATTGCCGGAGGCGAATCCATGCAAGCGAACAATGCCAGAATGCCCTTAAACTGTTCAACAACTAGTTTCTTGCCGCCGCCAATTTTCCGATTGCACAGTCAACGCAAAAGATGCAGAGAACCATCGCCTCCTTCAGATCAATTATTTAACCGTGCTAAAGGCCGTTTTCCCAGTTGATTCTGTTCCAAGAACCGTTTCTCCGGCCGGCGCCGCTGCTTTTTGCTGGAGCCGCCACCTTTGCCATCGGATCGCCGTCGGCGCGACCAGCCAGGGCAAGGTCTGAGTCGCTCCCCTCCACCACTCTTTACCTGAATCCCCTCTGGCCATGCCCATCCGCAGCCTCAGCCTGCTGGCCCTGGTATTCGTGTTGATCTTCGCCCTGGAGCTCGTGGGGGTATTGCTGCCTTTTCAGCCACTCGATCCGACATGGCAGTGGCGCCTCAGCAATGCCCTTATCCAAGGCGCGATGCTGCCGCTGCTCGCCCTCGCCCTGCTGCTGATCGCCGGCCGGATCGATCCCGTCGACCTCCTGATCAAGCGGCGCAGGCAGATCTTCTCCCATTTGGCCGTGGCCGCCGCCATCGGTTTTCTTCTGCTGTTGCCCCTGCAGCTTTCGGCCGGCCTGCGACTTCAGAAAACCGTGGGCAGTGCCCAGTTGAAACGCATCAACGATGCCGAGCAGCGCCTCGCCCTGCTACGCCAGGCCACCATCTCCGCCATCAGCAACACCGAGCTCAACGCCAACCTCCAGAAGCTCAGCGGGCCGGTGCTGCTCGGCTCGGCGGATCTCTCCCAACCCCTGCCCTTGCTCAAAGCTCAGGTAAAGGGCGAACTTGATCAGGCCCAGATCCAGATCAATCGCGACCGTGCCAAGCTGCCGCCGGCCACCCCAGCCACGATTCTGCCCGAGCTGCTGCACAACGGCCTCTCTTGCCTGGTCCTGACCGTCGCGTATGCCGCATTCGCCCGCAGGGCTGGATCCGATCTCTCGCTGCTGGAGGAAGCCAGGCAACGCCTTCGGCGGCTCGGGCCCAACAGCCGCGGCCAACACACCGCCGAGGCTTATTACATCCGCAGGCTCAGCGGCGAAGAAGATTAAAGACCAGGACGCCTTTCACCCCTGCTGCAGCCAGGCCGCCGCGTCGCAGGCGTGATACGTGAGGATCAGATCGGCGCCGGCCCGCTTGAAGCAGAGCAGGGTCTCGAGCACCACGGCCCGCTCGTCGATCCAGCCGCGTTCGGCGGCCGCCTTCACCATCGCGTATTCGCCGCTGACGTTGTAGGCGGCGATCGGCAACTCCGACTCCTCCCGCAAGCGGTGAATGATGTCGAGGTAGGCCAGTCCAGGCTTCACCATCAGAATGTCCGCCCCCTCCTGTTCATCGAGCTGGGCCTCGGTGATCGCTTCCCGGGCATTGGCGGGATCCATCTGATAGGTGCTCTTGTCGTTCGGGATCGGCTTGCCGGCATTGGCGCGGGGTGCCGAATCGAGGGCCTCGCGGAACGGACCGTAATAAGCGGAGGCGTATTTGGCGGTGTAACTGATGATTCCCACGTGCTCGAAACCCTCCTCATCGAGGGCCTCGCGGATGGCACCCACCCTGCCATCCATCATGTCGCTGGGGCCGATCATGTCGGCCCCGGCCCTGGCCTGGGCCACCGCCTGACGGCAGAGGATCGCCACGGTTTCGTCGTTAAGCACCACCCCTTCACCACTGACGATGCCGTCATGGCCATCGCAGGAATAGGGATCGAGCGCCACATCGGTCATGATCGCCATGCCGGGGTGCACCTCCTTGAGGCGGCGGATGGCACGGGGAATCAGACCGTGTTCGTTGAAGCACTCGGCGCCGTCCTCGGTCTTGAGGCCGTCGGCCACCTTCGGGAACAGCACCACGCAGCGGATGCCGAGATCCCAGGCCCTGCCCACCTCCTGCACCAACCCCTCCAGGCTCCAGCGCTGGGCCCCGGGCATGGCGCCGATCGGTTCATTGCTGGCCCCTTCGTGCACGAACAGGGGGTAAATGAAATCCGCCGCACTGAGGTGATGCTCCCGCACCATGGCCCTCAGGGCCGGGGTGCGGCGCAGCCGGCGGGGGCGGTAGGTGAGCTCCATGACGGGGGAAGGGCTGGTCGGATCCTAGGGATCGATCGGATCCGGACCGGCCCCGGGGCGGGGCAGAGGCGGGCTCAGAGGCGGGCGGCGGTGCGCCACTCCTGGCGCGGGTCGCTGGTGCGGGCCTGACGCAGTTCCTCGAGCAGCTGACGTTCGCGATCGCTGAGGGTTTCAGGCAGGCGCAGGGTGGGGGTGAGCAGCAGATCGCCGCGCCCATCCTTGATGGGCCAGCCCTTGCCCTTGAGCCGCAGGCTGCGCCCCAGGCTCATGCCGGGGGGCACCTGCACGGTGGCTTCTCCATCGGGCGTCGCCACCACCACGTTGCCGCCCAGGGCCAGTTCGTCGAGGCTGAGGGGGAGCTCCGCCCGCAGCTGGTCGCCGTCGAGCCGCCAAACGGGATGGGTCTGAAGCTGGAGATTGAGGTAGAGATCACCCCGACGGCCGGTGCCGGGCTGCAGGTTGCCCTTGCCCTTCAGCCGCAGGCGGCTGCCGGGCTTGACGCCGGGGGGGATGCGCACCTGCACCCGTTCATCATTCACCGCCAGGGTGCGTTCGCAACCGCGGAAGGCATCGGTGTAGCTGAGGCTGATGGTGGCTTCGGCATCGAGGTTGGCGCCGGGGGCCCGGCCGGCCGGCCCTCCGAATCCACTCGGGAAGCCCCCCGGGAAACCGGTGCCGAAACCGGCTCCACCGCCCGCCCCACCGAAACGGCCGAGCAGATCGTTGATGAAGTCGTCGAAATTGCCGTATCGGCCGAAATCCACATCGAAACCGGCCCCGGGCCCGGCTCCGGCCGGGCCGCCCATCTGGTTCCAGTACTGGCCGAACTGTTCATAACGCCGGCGTTTGTCGGGATCGCCGAGCACCTCATAGGCCTCGCTGATCTCCTTGAAACGGGCTTCGGCATCCTTATCTCCGGGATTCACATCCGGATGGTGCTGGCGTGCCAGCTTGCGGAACGCGCGTTTGATCGTGTCGGCATCCGCCCCCCGCTCGACACCGAGGACCCTGAAGTAATCGCGGTAACCGTTCACGCTCATCGGGTCACGCTCATCGAATCGGGGGCAAGGCCTCGTACCCAGGATCAGTCTCTCAGCCGCGGCGCGTTCTCCGGCCCCCTGCGCAGGGCGGAAGGCCGAACGTCCGCCCCACCAGATTCATCCGGCCTAGATTTTTATCGTTCCAGGCAGGAACTTCCCTTGCTGAGCCCCATGCCGAGATCCGCAGCCGCCATGCGCAGGCGTTTCGCCCTGGTCCTCGGCCTGCCCCTCAGCGCCGGCCTTGTGGTGGCGCTGAACCTGCTTTCGGCAGGATCCGGCATCGCCGCCAGCGCCGAAACGGCTCCCCCTCCAGGCCACACCACCAGCCCGAATCTGGGGGAACCGCTTCAGCCCTCCTCTGCCGAACAACTGGCGCTGAGCGAGCATCTGAAACGGAAGGGGGTGATCTTCTACGGCGCCTGGTGGTGTCCGGCCTGCTTCAAGCAGAAAAACCTGTTCGGCAAAGAAGCCGGGGCGCGCCTGCCCTATGTGGAATGCGACAAGACCGAGGGGGGACGCGAGCGCTGCGAGAAGGCCGGCATCCGCGCCTATCCCACCTGGGTTCTGGGAGAAGAGAGGGTGGAGGGGGTGCAGACCCTGGAGGAACTGCGGCGCTGGAGCGGTTTTCCCACCGGTGGGACCGCAGGTTCCCCCCGGCTGCCCTGAGCCTCAGACCAGCAGGTTCACCGAAGTGGTGAGTCCGGCAGCCCGGAGCGAGGCCTCGATCTCCCGGGCACGCTCGGGGCTGCCGCGGTAGATGGGGCTGCTGCCGTTGACATGCACGCGGCGCTCCAGCCTGCGGGCGGCGGCAGGGCTGAGCCCCTGCAGGCCGGCGCGCAGGGCAGCCACGAGGGGCTGCAGGGTGTTGAGCACGAACACCGTGGCCACAGGCGCGACGGTGGGGCGGGGCAGGGTGAAGAGAGGAGGATTCGGATTCATCAGGTTCATCAGGCAGAGCACGGAACCGAGGCCCCGTGGATTGGAATGCCAGAACGGTAGGGAGGCCTGCCGGAGCAGTCCCAGTCCGGGGAGCCGCACCGGAGCCGTGGTTCTTCCGCCTTGACCGGATCCAGAAAACGGCCCCGGATCAGAAGCCCGCGGAACTCTTCTCCCCTTCCAGCAGATCGACCGACCCCTCGCCCAGCAGCTTGCGGTGGATGCGCTGGCGCAGACGATCCGCCTCGTTGCGGTCCGCCGAGCGGAACACCCGCACCAGGCGCCCATTCACCAACAACAAAACCCCCCAGGCCAACTGCCTGGAGGCAGCGATGGCCAGCAGCAGCGGCAGGGCGAACAGAAGGGCCAGGACCCACCCCTCCAGTTCCAGCTCCAGCAGCGGCGCTCCGAAACGCACCAGGGCCGCCAGCCCCGCCAGGGTCAGCAGCAGAGGCTGGATCAGCTGGCGCAGCGTGAAGCGCGGCACCCGGCTCAGCTCCACCCCGCGAATCGAAGCGATCGGAAAATCCCGGGAACCGATGAACACACTGGTTCCTCGCCGCAACACCGGCGGCCCGCTGCGGGAGTTCCCGGGGTTGGAGGGGTTGGCAGCCATGACAGACGCCCTGAGTCTGCGGGCAATGATGGAGGGCCCTTCCAGGCCCAGTGGATCATTTGGGTGACAAGGCTGATCTCACCCCGTCTCCGTTAAGAGTGTCAGGCAGCCACAGGGGCGGCTTGACGGGAGAAACGAACGATGTTGTTCGCTGTTACGGGTTCGCTCTTACCGAGCAGGCTTCAGTCACCCTCCTCATGCCCCGTCGAAACCATTGCAGCCCCAGGCATGGAGCTGAGCGGAATCGAACCGCTGTCCGAAACACCGGTGTGGATCACCTAGTCCGGCCGAAACCGGACCTATTCATCATGGCACCGAATGCCGGGTGCCGACGCCGGTTTCCGCCCCTCCCCTGACCGCCCTTCTGACCACCCTTGCCTTGACGGCCCTGGCCCTGGGGGGCCTGCGCCTGGCAGCGGCGGCCTGCTGGTGGCTGTTCGTGCGCCTGATCGACCCCCTGTTGGAGCGCAGTCGTGCCGAACTGCAGCACGAGCAGATCCTGCGCCGGCTGGCCTTGCAGGAGGAAAGGCGCAGGCGGCTGGCACGGGAGCAGCAACGGCTGCGAGAGGGCCGAAAGGTCCACGATCTTGAAGGCAAGCCCCTGCTGTTGTCGCCCGAGGATCTGCCGGCCTTTCGGCGGCTCTGCTGGCAGGAACTGGAGCTTCCCGCCGGCAGCTCCTGGGCTGTGGTGCGCCGGCAATGGCGGCGCCGCAGCCTGCGCTGGCATCCCGATCAGGGGGGAGAAACCAGCGCCTGGCTGCGCAAACAGAGGGCGTATGAAGCTCTCCGAATCCTGCGGGATCCCACACCGAGGAGCGCCGTTGCCTCCCTGGCCTCCCTGCCGGCGGTGCTGACCACGGCCCATCGCTGGCGCCGCCGCTCCTCCGGCAGGTGGTGGCGGCGCTGAGCGAGATTGAACGATTGCCCACCCCCGCCGCGATGTCCCCGCCGGAGCCGCGCTTTGCCGCCATCGCCGTGGTGCCCCCGGGACTGGAGGAACCGGCCGCCGCCGAACTGGTGGCCCTGGGGGCCGAAGCGGTGCGGCCCCTGCGACGGGCGGTGGCGTTCGAAACCGATCGCCGCGGCTTCTACCGGTTGCACCTGCAGGCCCGACTGCCTTTCCGCCTGCTGCGCCAGCTGGTGAGGTTCCCCTGCCGCAACCGTCACGACCTCTATGACGGCGTGCAGCAGGGGTTCGACTGGGATCGGTGGCTGCCGCCGGAGCGCAGCTTCCGTGTGGAGGCCAGCGGCAGCATCGCCTAGCTCAACCACAGCCCCTACAACGCCCAGCAGGTGAAGAACGCCCTGGTGGACCTGCAGAGGCAGCGCTACGGGACGCGTTCCATGGTGGATCTGGACGACCCCGATCTGGTGCTGCATCTGCACCTCAGTCCGGGGCGGCCGGGGGGCAGCGGACCGGAGGCGGTGCTGAGCCTGGAAGGCAGTGGCAGCAGCCTGCACCGCCGCGGCTACCGGGCCGCCATGGGCCTGGCTCCGCTCAAGGAGAACCTGGCGGCGGGACTGATCCGCCTCACCGGCTGGGATGGCTCGCTGCCCCTGGTGGACCCCCTCTGCGGGTCGGGCACGCTGCTGATCGAGGCCTGCCGCATGGTGCTCGGGCGCGCCCCCGGCCTGGAGGGGGAGTTCAGCCTGGAGCGCTGGGCCGATTTCGATCCGGAGCTGTGGGAGGCGGAACGGCGGGCCGCCAGGGCCCTGGCGAAGGACCGGCTGGCGGACGACCGACCGCTGGCCCCGGTGGTGGGGATGGAACAGAACCCGGAGGTGCTCGAGCAGGCTTGTGCCAACGCGCTGGCGGCGGGGGTGCATCGCCAGATCGACCTGGTCCGCGGCGATTTTCGGGACTTCGAGCCCCCCGCCGGTCCGGGGCTGATCGTCTGCAACCCGCCCTACGGCGTGCGCCTCGGGGACAGGGAGGAGCTCGAGGGGCTCTATGCCGACCTGGGCCGGATGCTCAAGGAGCGCTGCAGCGGCTGGACCCTGTGGCTGCTGAGCGGCAATCCGGAACTCACCGGGGCCCTGCGCATGAAGGCGAGCCGCAAGCTGCCGGTGAGCAACGGCGGCATCGACTGCCGCTGGCTTCGCTACGACCTGCGCTGAGCGCTTCCCACGGCCAGCATGGGGGGCACGTGCGTTTCTTGCCGCAGCCCGATGAGCGACATCTTCCTCGACCTCAGGAAACGGATCCAGGAGGCGGAACAGGATCCATCGGTGCAGACCCTGGAAGCGGCGGTATCGATCCTGCGCGACTGGCTGGGCACCCACACCGAAAGCCTGCTGCAGAAGAAGGGGGTAGGCGAATACAACGGCACGATGATGCAGTGGTTCCACTGGTACACCCCAAACGACGGCGACCACTGGAATCGACTGCGCCAGGAAGCGGCGCACCTGGCCGGGATCGGGATCACCGGACTGTGGCTGCCACCGGCCAACAAGGGCAGCGGCGGCAGCAACGATGTGGGCTATGGCACCTACGACCTGTTTGACCTGGGGGAATTCGATCAGAAGGGAAGTGTGCGCACCAAATACGGCACCAAGGAGGAGTATCTCGCGGCGGTGAAGGCCTGCCGGGATGCCGGCATTCAGGTGTATGCCGATGTGGTGTTCAACCACAAGATGGCCGCCGATTTCGAAGAGGATTTCGAGGCCATTCCCTATGATCCCAACAACCGGAATCAGCCCCTCGGAGACGCCCGCACCATCCGCTCCTGGACTGGCTTCCGCTTCCCTGGGCGCCAGAAGGCCTACTCCACGATGGACTGGCACTGGTGGCACTTCGACAGCGTTGATTACAACAGCCTGGAGCCGGATTTCCGGGCCGTGTGGCGGATGAAGGACAGCGGCTTTGAAAGCCAGGTGGATATGGAAAAGGGGAATTACGACTACCTGATGGGCTGTGATCTCAACATGAGCCATCCGGAAGTGACCGGCGAGCTCAAATACTGGGGCGAATGGATCCTCAACCTATGCCAACTGGACGGCTTTCGCCTTGATGCGATCAAACACATCAACAGCAGCTTCTTCACCGACTGGATTCAGCACCTTGAGAATCATGCCGGCAGGAATCTTTTCGTGGTGGGCGAATACTGGACCTATCACCTGCCCGCCCTCAGCTGGTATGCCGCCCACAGCGGTGGCCAGATGTGCCTGTTTGACGCACCGCTGCACCTCAACTTCCATACCGCCAGCCGCTCGGCCGGGAAGTACGACATGCGGCGCATCCTCGACGGCACGTTGATGAAGGAGATGCCGCTGCTGGCCGTGACCCTGGTGGACAACCACGACACCCAACCCCTGCAGGCCCTGGAATCACCCGTGGAGGCCTGGTTCAAGCCCCTCGCCTACGCAATCATCCTGCTGCGGCAGGAGGGCTATCCCTGCATCTTTCACCCTGATTACTACGGGGCCAGCTATGCAGACAAAGGCCGCGACGGCAATACCTACACCATCGAACTTGCCAGTCACCGCAAGATCATCGACATCTTCCTCCAGGCCCGCAATCATGTCTGCTATGGCCCCCAGATCGACTACTTCGATCATTTCAACACCATCGGCTGGACCCGGCACGGCAGCAGTGACCATCCCCATGCCATGGCCGTGCTGATGAGCGACAGCGACGCGGGCAGCAAATGGATGGACGTGGCCCGACCCCACACCCGCTTCCGCGACCTCACCGGCCAGATTCCCGAAACGGTGACCAGCAACGCCGATGGCTGGGCCGAATTCCGCTGCGGCGGCGGCTCGGTTTCGGTGTGGGTGGAGGAGGCCGGCATCGCCGCCATCGAGGCGGCGACCGCCTGATCCGCCACCGCTCAGAAGCGGCCCCGCAGGGCCCGGGTGGTGCGGATCAGCCCGGCGGTGGTCTCGGGCAGGATCGGGCCCTTGAGCATTCCTCCGCCCACCCGCAGACACACGGTGGCGAGGGCGGAATTGAGCAGGGTCACCGCCAGGGCCGTCTGCAGCCAGGTGAGGCCGAAACGCTCGCGGATCCAGAGGATCATCGCCAGCTGCAGGGCCAGGCAGGCCATCGAGGCCAGGCCCAGGCCCATGCCGAGAAACACCCCACCCCCGATCAGGCGGCGCTTCTCCTTGTCCGCCTCCTGCATGGCGATCCGCACATGCAGGTCCATCACCGAGGTCAGCAGGGCCGTGACCTTCGCCGCACCCTTGAGATTCATGCCGAGCGGCGCCCTGAAGACAGCAGCATGCCAAGCAGCATGCCCACGCCGGCGGCGATGCCCAGGGCCATCAGCGGGCGCTCCCGCACCGGCTTCTCGATCCGGGGCCGCAGGGTGGTGTTCAGGTCATCGAGCAAATGCTCGAGCTGCTCCTCCAGGGGCTTGAGCGAATCCGCCACCTGGTGGGCCTGGTCGGTGGTGACATGGACCAGATCCAGCAGCTGCTGCCGGACCCCGGCACTGGTGACGCCGGTCTGGCGACTGATCGCCTCCACCACGTGGTCCAAGCTGCCGCGGGTGGCTTCGAGGGTGTGCCGTGCCACCTCGGGCCATTCCTGCTGGATCGTGGGCAGCAGCGCTTCGAACCGTTCCCGGAAGGCCGCCTGAAGCGGGGAGAAGGGTTCCGGGGGACGGCCGGGAGCCGGGGAAAAGCCGTTGGTGCTTTCGGCACTCTCGCTGTTGATGCCGGTGGGACTCTCCATGGTCGGACGGGTGGTCGCAGGGGAATGGTCTGGCGGCCTCGCGGCGCTGTTTTCACCGTAGGAAAGGGAAAGGGGCTCGTCAGCAGCGGGCATCCGAACCGCCCCATGGCCGCTTCCTGCCCCTTGGCAACGGCTGCGCTTCGGTTAAATTCCGGTCGCTCGGCGCGCGGGCCTGTTGGTTCACATCAATCAGGTCGAGCTCACCCATTTCAAGTCGTTCGGCGGATCGGTGTCGATCCCGCTTGAGGAAGGCTTCACGGTGGTGACCGGCCCCAACGGCTCCGGCAAGAGCAACATTCTCGACGGCATCCTGTTCTGCCTGGGCCTTGCCAACAGCCGCGGCATGCGGGCCGAACGGCTGCCCGATCTGATCAACAGCGCCGTTCTGCGCGAAGGCCGCGCCGCCGAATCGAGCGTGACGGTGCATTTCGACCTCGGGGACTGGCAGCCCGATGAGGCCGAAACCGATCTGGAGGCCGCCGCCGAGGGGCCCTGGATCCGGGCCGGCCAGAAGCAATGGAGCGTGACCCGCCGGCTCCGGGTCGCGCCGGGAGGCACCTACAGCAGCACGTACAGCGCCGATGGGGTGGCCTGCAACCTGCAGCAACTGCAGACCCAGCTGCGGCGGCTGCGGGTCGACCCCGATGGCAGCAACGTGGTGATGCAGGGGGATGTGACCCGGATCGTGTCGATGGGCGCCCGCGACCGGCGCGGCATCATCGACGAACTGGCCGGCGTGGCCCTGTTCGACAGCCGCATCGACCAGACCCGCAGCAAGCTCGATGAGGTGCACGAGCGCCAGGAACGCTGCCGGATCGTGGAACAGGAGCTGCTGGTGGCGCGCCAGAAGCTGGAACGCGATTGCGCCAGGGCCCGCAGCTATCAGGAACTGCGCCAGCGGCTCCAGCTCGGCCGCCAGCAGGAACAGGTGCTGGCCTGCGAGGCCGCCCGTCACCAGCAGCAGCAACTGATCCAGCGGCAGGCCGCCCTGGAACGCCAGCACCAGCAGGAGCAGGAAGCGATCGCCGCGGCCGAGGCGGAACTGGTGGTAGCCGCCGCCGCGCTCGAGCAGTTGCAGGCGGAGGTGAAGGCCCTCGGCGAAGACCAGCTGCTCTCGGTGCAGGCGGAACTGGCCGGCCTCGAGGTGGGCCAGCGGGAACGAGCCCGGCAGGCGGAACGCCACCAACGCGACGCCGAGGAACTGCAACAACGCCGCCAGCAGCTGGCCCAGCAGCAGGGGGAGCTGCGCCAGCAGCGGCAGGCCCTGGAGCAGGCCGACGACGGCGCCCTGGCGGCCGCGGAGCAACGCAGCCTCGATGCCGAGGCCGCCGTGGAACTCTCCCGCCGCAGGCTGGGCGAGGTGGCCGATCGCTCCGGCAGCTGGCTGGAGGAACAGCAACAGCGCAGCCGTCAGCGCCAGGAGCTGCAGGAGCGACTGGCGCCCCGCCAGGCCGAACGCCAGCAGCTCGAGGAACGGCTCCGCCAGGCGGAGCTGCGGCTGCAGGAACTGGGCAGCGAAGAGCAATGGGAGGACAGCGCCCACCAGGATGCGGCCGACCGGCTGCGGACGCTGCAGGCGGAGGAGGCCGGGCTGCAGCAGCAGCTGGCGCCGCTGCAGGCCCAGCTGCAGGAACTGGCGGAGGCGCTGGCCCTGCAGCAGCGCACCCGCAGCCGGCTGGAACAGGAGCAGGGAACCCTCGAGCGGGAGATCGCCCGCCTCGACAGCCGCCGCGAGACGCTGCAGGAGAGCCGGGGCACCGGGGCCCTGCGGCTCCTGCTCGAATCCGGACTGGAGGGGATCCACGGCCCCGTGGCCCAGCTCGGGGAGGTGGAGGAGCGCCATCGCCTCGCCCTGGAGGTGGCGGCCGGCGGGCGGCTGGCCCAGGTGGTGGTCGAGGACGACCACATCGCCGCCCGGGCGATCGAACTGCTCAAGAGCCGGCGGGCCGGCCGCCTCACCTTCGTACCGCTCAACAGGATCCGAGGAGGCAGCAGCAGCGGCAGCGGCGCCGCCCTGCAGCGGGGCAGCGCCGCGGGCGGTGGCGCGAGCGGTGGCGGCGGCCTGGTGGGCCGGGCCGTGGATCTGATCCGCCATGAACCGGTCTATGGCGAGGTGTTCCGCTATGTCTTCGGCGACACGCTGGTCTTCGCGGATCTGGGCAGCGCCCGCCGCGAACTGGGTCGCTGCCGGGCCGTGACCCTCGAGGGCGAGCTGCTCGAAAAGAGTGGAGCGATGACCGGCGGCAGCCTGCAGCAGCGGTCGGGGCAGCTCAGCTTCGGCAGCGCCAGCGAAGGGGACGAAGCCGAGCCGCTGCGCCGCCGGCTGCTGGAACTGGGCGAGAGCCTGCTGGCCTGCCGGCGCCGCGAGGCCGACCTGGGCCGCAACATCGAACAGGCCCGTCCCCAGCTGCAGCAACAGCAGCAACGGCACGCCGCCCTGGAGGCCGAACGGGCCGCGGCCGAACGCACCCTCGGCCCCCAGCTGCAGCGCCGCGAACAGCTGGCCCAGCGCCTCCAGCAGCTGCAGCAGGCGCTCCACTCCGACCGGAACCGCCTCCAGACCCTGGAAACCGAGCTGCAGCCGCTGCAAAAGGATCTGGAGACCCTGGAAGCCGCCGAAGCCGAAGCCTCAGCCAATGGCGACAGCGCCCGCTGGCAGGGGCTGCAGGCCGATCTGGAGGCGGCCGATCGGGCCCTGCGGGAAGCGCGGCAGCAGCGGGATGAGCTGGTGGCCCAGCGCCGGGAGCGCGCCCTGGCAGCCGAACGGCTGGCCAGCCAGCTGGAGGCCCTGGGCGGCGAAGAACAACGGCTGGTGCAGGCCGTGACCAGCCTGGTGGCGGAACGCCAGCAGTGGAACGAACTGCAGCAGGCCGATCAGCAGCGGCGCCACGAACTGGAAAGCCGCCAGAGCGAACTGCAGGCCCGTTTCGGCGAACGGCGCCGGACCCGCGACGCCGCCGAAGCCGCCCTGGCCGCGCAACGCCAGGCCGTGCAGCAACGGCAGTGGGAATGGCAGCGCCTGGGGGAAGAACGGCAGACCCTCGCCGAAGAGCAGCGCAACCAGGCCGAACGGCTGGCCCGGATGGAGCGGGAGCTGCCCGACCCGCAGCCCGAGATCCCCGAGGAGCTGCGCGAAGCGGGCCTGGAGAGCCTGCAGGAGGAGCTGCGCCGCATCCAGCAGCGGATGGAGGCCCTGGAGCCGGTGAACATGCTGGCGCTCGAGGAGCTGGAGCAGCTTGAGCAGCGCCTCTCCGATCTGGAGGAGCGGCTGGAGGTGCTCAGCAAGGAGCGGGAGGAGCTGCTGCTGCGCATTGAAACGGTGGCCACGCTGCGGCAGGAAGCGTTCCTGGAGGCGTTCACGGCCGTGGACGGCCATTTCCGCTCGATCTTCGCGGACCTCTCCGACGGGGAAGGGCATCTGCAACTGGAGAACCCCGAGCAGCCGCTGGAAGGGGGTCTGACCCTGGTGGCCCACCCCAAGGGCAAGGCCGTGCGCCGGCTGGCCGCCATGTCCGGAGGGGAGAAGTCGCTGACGGCCCTGAGCTTCCTGTTCGCCCTGCAGCGCTTCCGCCCCTCCCCCTTTTATGCCCTCGATGAGGTGGACAGCTTCCTCGATGGGGTCAACGTGGAGCGGCTGGCGGGGCTGATCGCCTCCCAGGCCGATACGGCCCAGTTCCTGGTGGTGAGCCACCGCCGCCCGATGATCGGAGCCGCCACCCGCACGATCGGTGTGACCCAGGCCCGCGGCGCCCACACCCAGGTGGTCGGTTTGCCGCCTGCGGCCTGAACTGGCAGGCTGAGCCACAATGTTCCGACTCGGCTTCCGCGTCCGACACACCCCGTCATCCGGATTTGACCTCTTCGATTCCCCCCGCCTCGGATCCGACCAGCCAGAACGCCGCCCCCAGCGATCGCCTGTGGCTGCGTTCGGAGCTGATGGGCACCCAGGTGATCACCCGTGACACGGGCCGCAGGCTCGGCGTGGTGGGGGAAGTGGTGGTCGACATCGACCGCCGCGAAGTGGTGGCCCTCGGCCTGCGGGACAACCCCCTGACCCGTTTTCTCCCCGGCCTGCCGCGCTGGATGCCCCTGGAGCGGATCCGCCAGGTGGGCGACGTGATCCTGGTGGACTCGGCCGATTCGCTCGCCGAAGGGTTCAACCCGGAGCGCTACAGCAAGGTGATCAACTGCCAGGTAGTCACCGAATCGGGGGAGCAGCTGGGTCGGGTGCTCGGCTTCAGCTTCGACATCGAGACCGGAGAACTCACCACCCTGGTGATCGGCGCCCTGGGGGTTCCCCTGCTCGGGGAAGGGGTGCTGAGCACCTGGGAGATGCCGGTGGGGGAGATCGTCAGCAGCGGCAGCGACCGGATCATCGTCTACGAAGGAGCGGAGGAGAAGCTCAAGCAACTGGGCACGGGCCTGCTGGAAAAGCTGGGCATCGGCGGCGGTTCGCTGGAACAGGAGGAGCGGGATCGCTACCGGACCGGCATGGTGCCTGCCGAGAACCAGCTGCCCGCCGGCCAGCCCAGCGCCGTCGAACAACGGCGGATCGAACCGGCCACCAGCCGCAGCTTCCAACCCCAGAACGAACTGGAATATGTGGAGCTGGAGGAAAGGCGCGAACGGGAACCCCTGCGCCAGCGCCGCTACCTCGACGAGGACGACCAGGGCCGCCGCCCGCCGCTGCCCAGGGAAACGGCCCCACCCCAGGAATACGTGGGCTCCTACCGCAGCCGCGAACAGAGTGATCGCGACCCCCGCGACGTGCGCAATCCCGAAACGCGCAACCCCGAAGGGCGCTACGCCGAGGACCGCTATCCGGAGGACCGCTACTCCGAAGAGCGCTATCCGCAAGAGCGCTACCCAGAGGACCGCTTTACGGAAGAGCGCTTCCCTGAAAACCGTTATCCAGAAGAGCGCTATCCCCGGGAGGAGCGCCCGGAGCCTGTCCGTCAGGAACCTGGCCGCCAGCCGCTGCGGGCCGAGGCGAGGGAAGGGAGGCGGGATCGCGAACCGATCGACGTCGAACCGGAAGTGCTCGACGACCCCTGGTGAGCGGCCCGCAGCAACCAGCCCCCGATCAGTGACCGCCGATCAGTGACCGCCGATCAGCGGCCCTCGAAGCGCAGCGAGGCTGAGTTCACGCAGTAACGCTGCCCGGTGGGGGCAGGTCCATCCTCGAACACGTGGCCGAGATGGGCGTCGCAGTTGGCGCAGCGGATCTCGGTGCGCACCATCCCATGGGAGCGGTCGGTGATGGTGGTGATCGCGCCGGCGTTCACCCCCTGCCAGAAGCTGGGCCAACCGGTGCCGGAATCAAACTTGGTGGTGGAGCTGAACAGCTCGGCATCGCAGCAGATGCAGCGGTAGGTGCCCTGGCCCTTGTGGTTCCAGTAGGCGCCGGTGAAGGCCCGCTCGGTGCCCCCCTGGCGGGTGATGCGGAACTGCTCGGGCGTGAGCCGCTG
>JBKDOV010000030.1:0-11356 GCA_046342815.1 Cyanobacteriota bacterium | reverse complement strand
CGCCTTGTTGAGAGCCCCCGCAGAGGCGGCAGTCAGGGCACTGACGCTATCGCTGATGCTGTACTCAATCGACTTCGTGAAGCCGGCCAGGATGGACGCCTCGGCGGCAGTGGCAGCCGTCATCGCCTTCACCGAGGCCGCAACGCTGAGCACGGCATCACTGCTGGCGGCAAGGTTGGCGGAGGTATCTTCAATAAGGAAGGTGGCGCCAGCAGAGATGGTCAGTTGGTTCGCAGCCAAGGAGGCGATCGATGCAACCGTGCCGGTGACCGTGCCAGAGATGACATTGAGGCTGGTGACATCTGCCAGATAAGCAGAATTCAAAACAGCACCGTCGGTGGCATTGACGACAATCGAGCCCGAACCCGCATTCCTCAACCCACTGAGATCTGAGTCCATATAATTGTTGATCGTCAGCGTGGTGCCATTGCCGACAACGATCCTGCCGGCCAAAGCCGATTCATCGGTGCTGGCCGCATCGATCGTGGCTCCGCCTACGCCGATCTTGATGGAATCAGCAGTTGCGAGTTTTTCAGAGCTCAGCTGGGCTCCATCAACAGTGACAATTTGTAAGGGCTGACTGACCACATTTCGCAGGTCCTCCGAGTGATACGTCGTAGCCGTAACGAGTCCAGTGACATTTTGGAGAACGGAAGACGTGATGGTAGCAATATTGGCAGCTGTATCTGTGATGCCAGAAAGGGTTAGAGTAGTAACATCTCCATTGTCCGTCAGCGCCGCCAATTCAGCGGCCTGTGACGCAGTGATGCCGACCGGACGTGAAAGCAGCGAATCCGATGAAGCACCACCAAGATCTACCGAAACCCCTGTGGCTGCCGCAGGACCAGAAGACAGGGAGTTGAGAGGGATCAGCTCGCCAGGAACATAAGCACCGCCAACCCTGGTGAGACCATTAATACCCTGACTTTCAGAGCTGTACCACAAGGAAACGTGGCTTCCACCTTGCCATTCGTAAAACTCCAATTGGATCGGAATATTTTGACCAGCAGTTACAGACAGGGGTGCACTGCTGACCAGAGATGCGCTGTGGAGGGTGTATTGATCGATTACAGTGGTATAGACTCCGTCACCATCTTGATCAATCTTTAATCGAGAGCCATCATCTGATACCAAAGACAGAACCAAGTCATTGTAAGAGCCAGAACCCGGAACTTTGAAGTATCCGGAAGCAGAAATATAAAAGAAATCACTTTGCCCAGTATACTGAGATCCCTGACCATCACCCAGGTTGATCGGACCCAGGCTTACATTGCTGGACTTGAGGACCTCTGGCCCGACCTGGGGATTGCGGATGGCAGGATTGCCATACCTGACATAATTAGAATCAAAATATTCGGCCCCATAATTAGCGGGATTGTAGGTATAGAAAGATGTCTGAAGCCCAGGCAGGATCCCGTCATTGATAGCAAGGAAAGATATGGTGTCATTTCCTGTAGAATCAAATTGCAGGGCCAATGCTTCTGCAGCAGTCATGCTGGCAGCAGCGATAGTCGTTGTGCCGCTGTTGCCAGCAGCCAGGAGGGTTGCGGTCTGATTGGCCGTGGCGGTGCCGGAGGCCGTGATGTTGACAGCCTCATTGAGGGCACCGGGCGTAGCCGCTACCAGGGCACTGGCCGTGTCTGTAATGTTGTAAGAAACTGGCGTCGTGAAGCTGGCCAGAGTGCTGGCCTGGCTGGCGGTGGCAGCGGAGGTCGCCGTCACGGTGCTCGCGCCACTCAGCAGCTGCTCGGTGCTGGAAGCGAGATTAGCGGCAGTATCACGAATCTCGAGAAAAGCGGTATCGCCAAGCGTCAAGTTGGCGGTATCGAGTGTTGACAAAAAGGTGGAAGTGATCGTGGCCGTGCCTGTCGTGATGTTGACGGCTGTGACATCAGTGAGCTTGGCGTCGGTCAGGGAGGCACCATCGGCGGTGTTGATGACGATGGAACCGCCGCTGTTGACGAGTGCGCTGAGATCGGTGTCCAGATAGTTGTTGACAGAAAGCGTGTTGCCGCTGGCCACGGTGATCTTGCTGGCCAGGGCGAGTTCATCGGTGCTGGCGGCATCGATGGTGGCGATGCCGGCCGTGATCTGGATGAAATCGGCAACGGCCAGCTTGCTGGAATCCAGCTGGGCACCGTCAGCCGTGTTCACCTGCAGAATAGGGGTGACGATGTTGGTGAGGTCCTGCGAGGTGTACGCGTTGGCAGTGACGGTGCCAGTGCCGCCGAAGTTGGCGAGGACTTCCGCAGAGATCACGGCAACATTGTCGGCCGTATCGGTCAACGCGGTGATGGACAGTGTGGTGACATCGGCGTTGCTGAGAAGATTTTGCAGGGCTGTCGCCTGGCCCACGGTGGCGGCATCGCTGATGCTGAGACTGATGATCTTGTCGTCACCCGTGGCATTGAAGTTGAGCGCGACAGCCTCGGCCGAGGTCATGCTGGCAGCACTGATTGTGGTGCTGCCCGTGTTCTGGGCTGCGAGCAGGATGCCGGTCTGAGCTGCAGACGCCGTTCCCGTGGCCGTGATGTTCACGGCCTCATTGAGGGCATCTGGCGTGGCCGCTGCAAGGGCGCTGGCTGAGTCTGTAATGCTGTAAGCGACGGGTGTCGTGAAGCCGGCCAGAGTATTGGCCTGGCTGGCAGTGGCAGCTGTGGTGGCCGTCACGGTTCCCGCGCCACTCAGAAGCTGGTCTGCGCTGGAAGCGAGGTGCGCAGCAGTATCACGAATGTTGTAGGTGGCGGTACTGCTGAGTGTCAGATTCTCATTCTCGAGTGCTGACAAAAGGGTGGCGGTGATGGTGGCCGTACCTGTCGTGATGTTGACGGCCGTTGCATCAGCGAGCTTGGCGTCGGTCAGTGAGGCGCCATCGGCGGTATTGATCACGATGGAACCGCCACTATTGGTTAAGCCGCTGAGATCCGAGTCGAGATAGTTGATAACGGTCAGTGTGTTGCCACTACCCACAGTGATCTTGCTGGCCAAGGCGGATTCATTGGTGCTGGCGGCATCGATCGTGGCGCTGCCGATCGCGATTCGGATGGCATCAGCTGTCGCCAGCTTGCCGGAATCCAGTTGGGCGCCATCGGCCGTGTTGACCTGCAGCGTCGGGGTGACGACGTTGCTGAGGTCCTGCGAGGTGTAGCCATTCGCCGTGACGGTACCAGTGCCGCCGACACTGGCGAGGACGTCCGCAGAGATCCCGGCGATGTTGTCGGCGATGTCGTTCAACGCGGCGATCTTGAGGGTGGTGACTTCGGCATTGCTGCGAAGAATCTGAAGCGCTGTCGCCTGCGCCACGTCAACGGGATCGCTGATGCTGAGGCTGACGATCCGGTCGTCACCAGTGCCGTTGAAGCTGAGCACAAGAGCCTCGGCCGAGGTCATGCTGGCGGCGCTGATTGTGGTGCTTCCCGTGTTCTGGGCTGCCAGCAGGATCCCGGTCTCCGCTGGAGTGGCGGTTCCGGTGGACGTGATGTTGAAAGCGTTGTTGAGCACACCGGCGCTGGCCTGGGCCAGGGTGCTGGCGGTATCGCTGAGGCTGTAGGTGACTGTTCTGCCGATCGCGGACAGGCTGCTGACGCCAGCAACAGTGAGGGGAGTATCAACCGCAAGGGTGGTGGCGAGGTTCAGGATGGCGCTACTGGTGGCCGCCAACGCCGCTGTGGTGTCCTGGATGGTAAGGCTGGCTCCGGGGGAGACAGAGACGTTGCTGACACCCAGGGAGTTGAGCAAGCCGGCCGGACTGGTGGCGGCACCGGCGGCAATGGTGATCGCGGTGGCATCCGCCAGCTTGGCAGCATTGAGAACAGCCCCGTCAGCCGTGCTGATGCGGATTGATCCGCCGGTATTCGTAAGCGGACTGAGGTCGGTATTCAGATAGTTGGTTACCGCAAGGGTTCCACCAGCGGCCACCTTGGTTTTGGAGGCAACAGCAACTTCATCGGTGGCCGCTGCATCGATCGTGGCCGTGCCGGCGCCGATCGTGATGGCTTGGGCTTTTTGAAGCTTGCTGGAATCAAGCTGAGCGCCGTCAGCGGTGACGACATTGAAGTTCAGATACCATTGACTAAGAACAGGCGCCGATTGCGTGTTAAGTGTAGCTAAATCCTGATTGGTATAATCCCTGATGGTTACAACAGCACCCTGTTGCCCCCCTTGAGCTGCCAGCTTCACTGTGGAAGCCACATTAGGATTACCAGAAAGAGCCACCGCATCATCAGCGGTCAATGAGAGATTGGAGCCTTGATACACCATAATCCCTCGCCCATTCCCGGAAAGGTTTGGCAACTGGCTAAGTGGAACCGTGGAACTTACATTCCCATACGAAACCCATAACTCTGTAGCTTTGGATATCGGTGTTAAATCAGTTATGGTATAATTTCCAAAGCGGACAATAATATCCTTGGCAGCACCTTGTGCATTGTTAATGCTTTCACCCTTCCATCCCATTAGCTGTACACTACCGTTATTCAGGTCTATCTTTGACCCCCCTACCCCAAAAAGAGGAAGTCCAGCAGTATTCTCGTAAAATTCAACCGAAGTACCGACCTTAAACGAATTGAGCGCGGGCGGCAGCTTCCCTGTCCAAATGCTTGCAATAAATCCGGCTTCGATATTGAGAGTACCGGGCGCAAGTTTCGTCAGGTATTGATCTACGTAATCATAGACGGTGAGAGTTCCCGGCCCCGTATATTGAGCGCCACCTATAACCCCAGCCCTGATTCTTACGTTAGCGTCCTGATTAATAACAACAGTTGTATCATTTTGAAGTCGGCCTGCGTTGGAAGCCCAATCCAGCATGGACTGGTTCCAGGGATTGGATTGTGTACCGTCGCCACTGCCTGAAGTAGGTGTGCCTACGTAATACGTGGTGGGAACCAGCCTCTGACGCCAAGACTTACGCGCCGAACGCGTGAACGGAACTAAGCCATTGGTTGCCAGCGTGGGCAAACCGATGGAAGGCCTGACCACAAGATCAAGCCCCCAATCCCCACCGAGCTGCCCATGGCCCACCGGCCTGGACGACGCGGCCACTCCACAACCACTGATCGCCGCGAGGGCCTGCACAAAACCATGATCCAAGCCCGTATGGCAGGCAAACAGATCGATCGCCTCGATGGAAGAGGAGGCCAGCGCAACCCACTCGTCGGCACGTGTTGCCAGGGTGGTTTGCGTCAACGCTTCCGACCCGATCAGCACCTCACCCGGGCGCCCATGCGCCACCACTGCCAGTCGGCGAACACCCCCTTGCAGGGGCATCGCCGCCAGCAGCCTGGTCAGGGCATCCTCATCGGGCTGCACCACAACAGACCGCACTCCAGCCGCAAGACCCGCCAACAAGCTGCCAACTTCCGGCAGTGACCCATCAATCAGCAGGAGAGTCTCGCCAGCTTCTTCGCTACTGCCGGATCCATACGGATCATCCTCACTACTGGATTTCGCCCCCTCACGCCGCTGCTTCAGCAGACCAAACGCTTGGGTGGCATTGGTCATGGTGAAAAGTGGCTTAAAAACCTAAAGCTATTCTCACCCGCAAGCTACTCAGATGGCACAGAAAAACCACTATCACGGCGAATTAAAAATGCGGATTGGCAGATCAGCAAAAAAGCGCAAATGCTCAAAAGCGTCAGGCAGTCACATGGCCGGCAACCGACTGAGCCCGGCCCTCCTGCTGGCTAAGAGCATCAGCCGCAATCGTGCCGATACCAGCGAAATGGAGTATGGTATTAGCCATGCCAACGCTGCGGTTGTTGAGGTCGGAGCTGGAAGAACCCGCTACAGAGATCGCCTGGGAAAAGGAGCGCTGGTTAGCAATGACGGCAATCGAACCCTGGTCAAGGAAGGAAACGGGTAACGCAGTTGCCGCAGTGCTCAGCAGACCAGCAGTGGTGGTGGAACTTTGACTGGTTGCGTCCTGCTGCACACTCTGAGCCAGCAAGGAGGCGACACCGGTGGCCGAGGCGCTGACCCGGCTCATCTCCGCACCGACGGTGAGCGCCATGTCCTGAATGCCAATGACACTGCTGCTGCCACTCCCGGGCACGTCGCTGAGGATCACGGAAGCAACACCATCGGACGCGATGGCACGCAACTCAAGGTTGGCACTGGCGCTGCCATTGATATCTCCCTGGCTCGTTCCAGCCTGGACATTGGAGAAAACCCCAGCGTTATAACTACCGAGGATGCCAACGGCATCGGAGGCTGTCTGGGCGGTGGAGTCACCGGCACCGGCACTGAGAGCACTGATAAGCAAAGGAGAAGCCAGGGAACCGATGGTTGCAACGGCAGTGATATCGCCTTGTTGGCCGATTGTGGCCATGAAGTCATTGCTCAGAGCCTCAAGACCACTGGCTTCAAGGACAGCCAGGGCGTCACTGTTACCGGTCACCGTGGTGGCCGAGCTTCTCCCGAGAAGAGATGCCGTGGCAGCAACATCACCACTGGCACTGATCGTGATGTCATTGGTGGCAGCACTGGCGGAAACCCCACGGGCAGTGATATTGAGATTGGCAAGGCTGTTGTCAAGATCTGCCGAATCGCCAGTGGTTACAGCATCCACCAGTGCATTGAGGCGGGCAGTGGCGATCACCGACCCGTCACTTCCCGCTGCAATCGTCGTATCGCTGATCCCCTCCGCCACCATGCCGGCGCTGGCGGTTGCATCGTTGGCGATGTTGCGGGCCATGGCATCGATGACACCATCCGCCATGGCAGTGATGATTGCCTCACCACCGGCCAGCAGACTTGTCAGGGCTCCATTTCCACTGATCCCGCTCACCTGAGCAAGATTGATGGAATCGCTTGAGGAGAGAGTGAGATCCGCCTCCCGGCTGCCGGCGAAGGCGTTGGCCACCGAAGGCAGGGTAAGGCTGATACCGGAGACTCTGGGCGTGAGCGCAGCGACGGTGTAAGTACCGCCTGGAGCAAGTGGTGGTATCAGCAGCTGGAAGCGATCAACGTCGACGAGCTGATCATCCGGCCCCAGGTCATCCTGGACCAGATCTATGGGCGGTCCATTAGGGGAGGCGGAGAGCTTGAAAGTATTCCCTAAGGGACTCGACACGTAATAAGTAGTGCCAAGTTCAATGCCGTAACGACTGTTGGCACTGTTGGCGGGGGTGGTGCTGTTCAGTCGGAACCGTACAGCGTCATTGAGTGCATAGGTGATGCCCGTCGGCATGGTGAGAGTATTTAACGTGTCATCCACTGCACCAAAACCCAGAAGCTTCACTGCATAATCCGTATTCGCAAGCAGGCCGGCGGAAGCTACTGGAAGTTGCACGAGCTGGCCATCAGCCAGGGTTTGTGCTCCGACGAAACTTGGAGTTGTAACAGTGGTATCGGCATTCAGATCAAAGGTGGCAAGGATATTGCCCGCAGCTGAAGTCCAGACCGAGCCCAGGTTGCCCGACCCGGAAACGGTAGTGGCGCTGGCATTGAGGGAGTTGGTGGCATTCGCCTGAATCACCAGGTCAGAACCTGCGCCCTGGCTGCTGCTATCAACGGCTGTGACCATTGCATAACTGGCAGCACTCGGTTGCACGGTGCCGGAGTCATTGAGCGTGGTGCCGGGGGTGGTGACACCGGCGCCGGCACCGGCACCACTGCGGGCTTCAGCACTTCCCGAAGTGCTGGTGGACGTGCCGGAGAGATGGAGATTGGCGTTACTGGTCAGGTGGAGTGCATCCCCTGCAGTGGTGTTGCTCGAAACGGAGCCGAACACCTGGGCATTGCCCTCCGTTAGTGCTGCGCCGTCGGTGCTGCTGGCCGTGAGAGTGGCGTTATCAGTAGCCGAAAGTTGGAAGGTGGCATCGCCACCTGCCACTGTATTCGTATCCGCAAGGGCCTGAATTATGCTGACAGCCGCCGGCAGATCGAGATTGTCGAGGCCACCAAGGCGGAACAAACCTGCGGTGGCATCTCCAACAACGCTGGTGGCGTTGGCCACGATCTGATCAACAGCACTGGCCAGCAGAGTCAGCTCCGCACCGGATTGGATATCGGTAAGGAGAGAAGCGGATGGATTGAGATCCACAGCGCTCACCGTACTGATCGCATCTGCGGTTGCAACGGCTGGTCGGTAGGCCTGCAAGGTACCATTGGCTAACACATTCACTGGTGAACCATCCGGTACCGAACTCAGTTGAAATTCGCCGGTAGCAGGAATAATGTTGAGAACATAATAATCACGATCAGCCTCAACACTAGTATCTGAACTTGAGAACCGAATCCGATCTCCATTGATCAAGGGGAAGTTGGCACCGACCTGACTGATCCTGAAGCGGTCGGTGGCTGCAGCACCTAAATCCACTAGCGTTAACGTACCAAGCGATTCATTGCCAACAGTCTGCGCTGTGACCTTGTTGTTCGTGCTGGCGGTGACATTCAAGGTCAGATCGGCGCCAGACTGAACCGTGTCGTTTGAGGAATTGGTCTGATCTGCATCATCAATGCCATAGGCTCTGCTGGCGAGACCTGCAATCGAGAGGCCCTCAATATTAGAGGCGCCCACTGTTTGCAAGCCATTCGCAGAAATCGCGAGGTTCAGGGCCTCACCGGCGTTGAAAGTGGAATCACGGCTGCCGGCCACCTCTACCGTGCCGCTCGCATTGACAACGAAGCCACCGGAAGTGGCTGAGGTGTCCGCCTTGACATTGCCGGAAAGAGTGAGGCTGAGGTCATCAGCAGCTGTGAAGTTGCTGCGATCGGTACCCAAGCCATAGGCAGCAAGCACTGAATCAGCACGATCGGCCACTGTGCGCGACAAAGCACTGGCATCCTGGGAAGCCGTGGTATTACCTGTGATTGAGCCACCACTGGCAACGGAGCTAGCGTCAGTCCCTTTGACACTGCTGGCTTCAACGAAAGCAGACACAATATCTGCCTCAGACAGAGCCGTTGCTGTTGAATTGGTGAGAGCCGATGCAGAGAGAGTTACATCATTACCGCTGACGATGCTGCTGTTTCGAATACCAAAAGCTGAGTTGAAGGTAAGGGCAGCAGGGTCTCCTTGGAGCATATTATAAACTCCTGGAGTGATAACGGATACCCCACCAGCTTCAAAATTGGTTGCCGTGAAATCAACTTGACTGCTGCTAAAAGTTTGGCCACTGGTATTATCAAGATATTGCTGAACATCAAGCACATATTTGCCTGTGCTATGTAGTTTTGCGAATTGCCCGAAGGTAAAGTTGAGACTTAGAAAGTCAGTGCCACTATTTCCATCATAGTTCACCAAGATCCCTTTGGTAGTTGCGGCTGTTCCGATATAGTCATCCCCTGTTCCAAGGTCAATGGAACCAACGTTCTTCAGCGCAGTGCCACCCAGCTCATACTCATCATCGATAGCTGTTCCGTAGATGGTGTCGTAAGTTGTGACTGCGCTTGTCCCTGTTCCGGTGTCTACAGGATCCCCTCCGTCAAGGAGGTCGATCCCCTGGGCCCCAGGGTTCCACCGTCCAGTAGGGGCTGAAATGGCAGAAGTCTGGGTGCCGTCCCCTTCCAGTTTGAAAATGTTGATTCCGTTCCGATCGACGACAAAGAAATCTTCCGCAAGGTCGCTGCTTGTAATGGCAATGGTGTTCATGCCTGCTCCGCCGGCCACATAGTCGGCACCATCACCTGGATTGATGAAATCATCACCAGTACCCCCGTAAATGGTGTCAGCACCAGCACCGCCTGCAATCCGATCGTCTCCGGCATTTCCGACCAGCAGGTTATCGGAGTCGTTGCCAACGATGGCGTCATCAGCAGCACCACCGATAACGGCTTCAAAGCCAAAGACACCATCAGTACCACCCTCGGCACTGGCACCATCTACCCGAATGTTCGTAGCTGCATGGGTGTTGGCAAGGGTGATTTCACCATCATTGGCCACGATCTCTTCGTTAGCATCAAAATCGAACAAATATACGGCATTACTCAGATTAACGAGGACCGAATCTTCTGGCCCGAAGGAGGAATAATCAAGAGTATCCAGAGCACCGGCACTGGCATCAATAACGCCAGTGTTTATATCGGAGACATCAAAACGGACGATATCACTCTTGATCGTAAGCTCCAAGTTCTGTATATCACCATAAGTATCCGTCCAGTCCGTGCTCGTCTGATTAGAAGGCACAGAAATCAACTGGTGGTTGATGTCAGAGTTATAGGTGGTGAGGAAGTTGCCAACGGAAAGGCTGGAAGCAGAATCGGCTTGGACCGTTCCCTTATCGATACCAGTAAGAGAGATATCGAGCCCTTCGTTTTCGTCGATATAGGTAAGCGTATCACTTGAACCATCATCGATAGCGATAAAGTCTGTACCTTCGATCACATAGCCACCACCACTGATCAGATCACTGCCATTAGACGCACGAATAAGATCAGCGCCATCTCCTGCCGCGATCAGGTCGGCACCGTCAGCTCCGCTGGTGCCATCACCACCATCAATCGTGTCATCACCGGCAAGACCGAGGATCGTGTCCTCACCGCCAAATCCATGGAGAACATTGGGTTGGTCATCACCAATGATGGTGTCGTCGAAACTTGAGCCATCGACGTTTTCGAAGCTGCTGTCCTGGGTGACGGTCTGGATACTGCCGTCACCACTGATCAGACCGCCGGCTTGATTGCTAAAGATTCCTGTTGCCTTGTTGGCACTGAAATCCACGGTGATGCCACCAGCCAGATAGGAGGTGTAATCGAGCAGATCAGCAGCCGAATCGATATAAGTTCCACTGGAATACACTCCGTTTTCGTAAGCTGCGCCAACGATTCCACCACCATCCGCACGACCAGCGACCGCACCGGGCAGAATTGCAGTGCCAAGGAAGGTGATCGTATCAGCACCGGTGCGTAGCTCAAGGTTTTCAATCGACGAGAAATCGATGTCATTGATCGTGCCCTGATTAGTAGCAGTCAGCAGTACCAGGCTTGCACCGGTGTTGTCGTAGAGCGAATCGCCGATCTGGTTCTCGGTGGTGGCAGAAGCATAGTCACTGCCAACAATGTATTCAAAGCCCGAAACATCACCAGTGATATAGCTGGCGTAGGAACTCGTTGCGGTGCCGGCCAGATTGCCGTTGATCGCCACCGTAATCGGGCCGGTATTGCCTTGATAGCTGATGGTGTCAGCGAGTCCGGCATCGAATTCAACAGTCCCTGTTACAGCCGCCGGGCTACTGATTCCGGTGGAAAGATGGAACAGATCATTGCCTTCGCCCAGGCTCACATTGCCGCTGATTGATGAGCCATCGCTCAGGCTGATGCTGTCCGATCCTGCTCCCATGCTGACCGTGGCCGTGATCGCCGTGCTTGCTGCCGTCAGGCTGTCGTTGCCATCCAGGCTGTTGCCGTCACTGCCTAG
>JBKDOV010000029.1:0-32054 GCA_046342815.1 Cyanobacteriota bacterium | reverse complement strand
CAGTAATGGCAACGGTGGTCCGCCGGGCCCTCCAGGACCAGGCGGCAATGGCGATGGCTCCGGCAAACCTCCCTTCAACGTGGGCGGCGCCGCCCTGCTGGCCGGTGTGCTGGTGGTGGGCATCGGCATCGGCAGCGCCGTGACCAGCACCACCCAGGGCAACCAGGGCAACATCGCCAGCAGCCAGCAGCTCGACATGGCGGTACCCGACCCGGAATTCTGCAAGCAGTGGGGGGCCAGCGCCTTCGTGATGGACGTGGAGATGTACACCACGATGAACCCGAGCAGCAGTTTCGTGACCCAGCCCACCCTCCAGCCGGGCTGCGTGATCCGTCGGGAGAACTGGGCCGTGCTCCAGAAAGAAGGTGCCGTGACCTCCGAGCAGATGCGCGAGTGCAAGCAGCGGATGAACACCTTCGCCTACATCGGCTCGATCCGGGACAAGCCCGTGGTCCGCTGCGTCTACCAGACCGACATCACCGGCAACAAGTTCCAGACCAGGGGAGTGGCCGGTGCTGCCGACGACAGCGTGGGCGTGACGCCGGAATCCGATCAGTTCTGAGTCCCGGCCCCACTCTGAGCCCCGGCTCCGCCCCGATCAGGCCGCCGAACCGGCCGGCTCGGTGCGCGGTGGAGCCTGGCGCAGGGGGCTGTCCGGGCTGGCGAACACCGGCAGGATCTCGCGGCGGAAGGCCTCCGACGCCCGGGAGCAGTAGCGAGCCGGATGGGTGATCAACTTCAGCTGGCGGCGGACCAGCAGGTCGGCCACCTGGGGGCGATGCAGGGTGCCGGCCGCCAGCTCCCGCTCGATCGAGACCACGGGCAGGAAAGCCGCCCCCAGCCCGGCCTGCACCGCATTCTTGATGGCCTCAAAGGAATTGAGTTCCATCTCGATCTTGAGTCGCTGCACGTCGAGCTTGGAGCGACCGAGCAGCTGGTCCACCATCTTGCGGGTGGTGGACTGGGCATCCAGGCAGACGAAACCGAGTCGGTAGAGGTCTTCCTTGGTGAGTTCCGGCAGGCGGGCCAGGGGATGCTTGGGCGGCAGCACCAGGGCCAGCTCATCGTTGGCGTAGGGCACAACCTGCAGCAGATCGTTGAGCTCCCCGGGCAGCTCTCCGCCGATGATCGCGAGATCAAGCTGGCCGTTGGCAACGCTCCAGCCCGTGCGCCTGGTGCTGTGCACCTGCAGCTGCACCGCCACCTCAGGATATTTCTGCCGGAACAGTCCGATCATGCGGGGCATCAGATAGGTGCCCGTGGTCTGGCTGGCACCCACGATCAGGGAGCCGCCCCGCAGGTTGTGGAGGTCGTCGAGGGCGCGGCAGGCCTCCTGGCACTGGCTCAGGATCCGGTCGCAGTAGCTGAGCAGCAGATGCCCCGCCTCGGTGAGCTGGGCCTTGCGCCCGCCTCGATCGAACAGCGACACATCGAGCTGCTTCTCCAGGTTCTGGATCTGGAGGCTCACGGCCGGCTGCGTCACATAGAGGCTGTCGGCAGCCTTCTTGAAGCTGCCCTCGCTGGCGATGGCCCGGAGGATGCGCAGCTGATCGAGCGTGAAGGGAAGGTCAGCCATCGCCGAGGAATCGATGCACGTCGGTGTTCACTTCGGTATCGAGGCAGATCGGTATCGAGGCAGGTCGGGATCGAGAAGCAGGTCGGAACGAGGCGGGTCTGCACGCCGCAGGAACTCTACGGGGATCCTCCGGTGGCGAGAATCGCCGCTTCACATCCCCCCGGCCCCTCTCCCATGCCCAGCTCCGGCCCGGGTACCGCCATTGCCACCCACCACAGCAGCCTGGTGATGCTGGCCCTGCTGCTGGCGTTCGCCGTGCTCCACAGCGGCGGCGCCTCGCTGCGGGCCTGGGGTGCCGCCCGGATCGGCGAAAGGGCCTGGCGGCTGCTGTTCGCCGCCGTGAGCATCCCGGCGGCCGTGGTGGTGATCGGCTATTTCCTGGCCCACCGCTACGACGGCCTGCGGCTCTGGAATCTCCAGGACCAGCCCTGGATCCTGCCGGTGGTCTGGCTGGGCACCGCCATCAGCTTCCTTGTCCTGTACCCCGCCACCTACAACCTGCTGGAGATCCCGGCGGTGCTCCGCCCCCAGGTGAGGCTCTACGCCACCGGCATCATCCGGGTGAGCCGCCATCCCCAGGCCGTGGGCCAGGTGCTCTGGTGCGCCACCCACCTGCTCTGGATCGGCAGCAGCTTCATGGTGGCCACCTGCCTCGGCCTGATCGGCCACCATCTGTTCGCGGTCTGGAATGGGGATCGGCGCCTCGCCAACCGTTTCGGGGAAGCCTTCGAGGAACTGAAGGCCAGCACCTCGATCCTTCCCTTCCGGGCGGTGCTCGACGGCCGGCAGCAGCTGGTGGCCTCGGAATTCCTGAGGCCCGCCCAGCTGGGCATCGCCATCGCCATCGGCATTTTCTGGTGGGCGCACCGCTTCCTGGGGGAAGGGGCCACGCTGTTCTCGCGCACGGCCCTGGCCCGCTGGCTGGGCTGAGGCGGCGGCAGGGTGGCGCCGTGGCGGTGGCGGGGTAGCGGTGGCCACCCGCCCACAGAAGGTCGGAAGGTCCCGTGGGCCTGCCTACACTCCCGGGAAGCCGTCCCATCAGGATGCCGTCCGCCTCCGAGCTTGCCTGGCTGATCCCGGTGCTCCCCCTGATCGGCGCCTGCCTTTCGGGCCTGGGCCTGATCACCTTCAACCGCACCGTCAACCGGCTGCGCCGGCCCGTGGCCCTGCTGCTGATCACCTGCGTGGGTGCGGCGGCCGTGCTGAGCTATGCCGCCCTGGCGGAACAGCTGGCGGGGGCGGGCCCCCGGGAGGTGCTGTTCAACTGGGCCAGCGCCGGCAGCTTCAACCTGCAGATGGGCTTCCGGGTGGATGCGCTCGCGACCGTGATGCTGTCGCTGGTGACCACCATCGCCCTGCTGGGGATGGTTTATTCCGATGGCTACATGGCCCACGACAAGGGCTATGTGCGCTTCTTCACCTACCTGGCCCTGTTCAGCAGCTCGATGCTGGGCCTGGTGATCAGCCCCAACCTGCTCGAGATCTATGTCTTCTGGGAGCTGGTGGGCATGTGCTCCTACCTGCTCGTTGGCTTCTGGTACGACCGCGACGGCGCCGCCAATGCAGCCCAGAAGGCCTTCGTGGTGAACCGCGTCGGTGATTTCGGCCTGCTGCTCGGCATCCTGGGCCTGTTCTGGGCCACCGGCAGCTTCGGGTTCGAGGAGATCGGTGCCCGGCTGCAGCAGGCCGTGGCCGGCGGCAGCCTTTCCCAGGCCGCTGCCGTGCTGCTCTGCCTGCTGGTGTTCATGGGCCCGATGGCGAAATCGGCCCAGTTCCCGCTGCACGTCTGGCTCCCCGATGCGATGGAGGGCCCCACCCCGATCTCGGCCTTGATCCACGCCGCCACGATGGTGGCCGCCGGTGTGTTCCTGGTGGCTCGCCTGCAGCCCGTGTATTCCCCCTTCCCGGCGGTTCAGGCCACGATCGCCGTGATCGGCACGATCACCCTGTTTCTGGGGGCCTCGATCGCCCTCACCCAGCAGGACCTCAAGAAAGGTCTGGCCTACAGCACCGTTTCCCAGCTCGGCTACATGATGCTGGCCATGGGCTGCGGAGCTCCGGTGGCCGGCATGTTCCACCTGGTCACCCATGCCTTCTTCAAGGCGATGCTGTTCCTGGGCTCGGGCTCGGTGATCCATGCCATGGAGGAGGTGGTGGGCCATGAACCGGTGCTGGCCCAGGACATGCGGCTGATGGGCGGCCTGCGCCGCTACATGCCGATCACCGCCATCACCTTCCTGATCGGCTGCATCGCGATCGCCGGCATCCCCCCCCTGGCGGGCTTCTGGAGCAAGGACGAGATCCTTGGCCAGGCCTTCAACACCTATCCCCTGCTCTGGGCGATGGGCTTCATCACCGCCGGCATGACCGCCTTCTATATGTTCCGGCTCTACTTCCTCACCTTCGAAGGCAGCTTCCGCGGCAACGACAAGGCCGTGCAGGCCCAGCTGCTGGCCGCCGCTGGCAAGGGCGCCGGCGAGGAACACGGCGAGGAGCATGGCCACCATGCAAGCCACCCCCACGAATCCGGCTGGCAGATGGCCATGCCCCTGGCGGTGCTGGCGGTTCCTTCGGTGCTGATCGGTCTGCTGGGCACCCCCTGGAACAGCCGCTTTGCCGGCCTGCTCGATCCGCACGAGGCGGCCGAGATGGCGGAGCATTTCTCGTGGAAGGAATTTCTGCCCCTGGCTGGCGCCTCGGTGGCGATCTCCGTGGCCGGCATCAGCCTGGCTGTGCTGGCCTACTTCCTGCACCGCATCGACCTGGCCACGGCCGTGGCCGGGCGTTTCCCCGCCATCAACCGCTTCCTGGCCAACAAGTGGTACCTCGACGACCTCAACGAGCGCCTGTTCGTGCGCGGCAGCAGGGCCCTGGCCAAACAGGTGCTGGACGTGGACTCCAAGGTGGTGGATGGCGTCGTCAACCTCACCGGCCTGCTCACCCTGGGCAGTGGCGAGGGGCTCAAATACTTCGAAACCGGCCGGGCGCAGTTCTATGCCCTGATCGTGTTCGGTGGGGTGATCGCCCTGGTGGTGCTGTTCGGAGCCTTCGGCTGAGCGGCCGAAGCGGCGGCGGCGTGTGTGACAACCCCCATCGGCTCCGAGCCTGAGCGGGCGGGATTTCTACACTCCGGCCAGATGGTCTGTGCGATCGGTGCCTTTTCCCTGGCTGAGTGCGGCGATCCTGTTCCCGATCGCCGCCTCCCTCCTCATCCCCTTCGTGCCCGACAAGGGCGACGGCAAGACGGTGCGCTGGTACGCCCTCGGCGTGGCCCTGATCACCTTCCTGTGCACCGTGGGCGGCTACCTCAACGGCTATGACCCCGCCGTGGAGGGGCTGCAGCTGGCGGAGCGGTACGCCTGGCTGCCCGATCTGGGTCTGGCCTGGTCCGTAGGGGCCGATGGCCTCTCGATGCCCCTGATCCTGCTCACCAGCTTCATCACCTCCCTGGCCTGCCTGGCCGCCTGGCCGGTGACCTTCAAGCCCAAGCTTTTCTATTTCCTGCTGCTGGCCATGGACGGAGGCCAGATCGCGGTCTTCGCCGTGCAGGACATGCTGCTGTTCTTCCTGGCCTGGGAGCTGGAACTGATCCCGGTGTACCTGCTGCTGGCCATCTGGGGCGGCAAGAAGCGGCAATATGCCGCCACCAAGTTCATCCTCTACACCGCCGGCAGTTCGCTGTTCATCCTGCTGGCCGCCCTGGCCATGGGCTTCTTCGGCGGCGGCACCCCGAGCTTCGAATACACCGTGCTGGCCGCCAAGGGCTTCGGCACCGGCTTCCAGGTGCTCTGCTACGCGGCCCTGCTGATCGCCTTCGGCGTGAAGCTGCCGATCGTGCCGCTGCACACCTGGCTGCCGGATGCCCACGGCGAAGCCACTGCTCCGGTGCACATGCTGCTGGCCGGCATCCTGCTGAAGATGGGGGGCTACGCCCTGCTGCGCTTCAACGTGCAGCTGCTGCCGGAAGCCCACGCCCAGTTTGCGCCACTGCTGGTGGTGCTGGGGGTGGTGAACATCATCTACGCCGCGCTCACCTCCTTCGCCCAGCGCAACCTCAAACGCAAGATCGCCTATAGCTCGATCAGCCACATGGGCTTCGTGCTGATCGGCATCGGCAGCTTCAGCGCCCTGGGCACCAGCGGAGCGATGCTGCAGATGGTGAGCCACGGCCTGATCGGCGCCAGCCTGTTCTTCCTGGTGGGTGCGACCTACGACCGCACCCACACCCTGCAGCTCGATGAAATGGGCGGCGTCGGCCAGAAAATGCGCAAGATGTTCGCCCTCTGGACCGTCTGCTCCCTGGCCTCCCTGGCCCTGCCGGGGATGAGCGGTTTCGTCTCCGAACTGATGGTGTTCGTCGGCTTCGCCACCAGCGAGGCCTACACCCTCAGCTTCCGGATCGTGATCGCGGTGCTGGCGGCGGTCGGGGTGATCCTCACCCCGGTCTATCTGCTCTCGATGCTGCGGGAGATCTTCTTCGGCAAGGAAAACGCCGAACTGGTCTCCCACACCCATCTTGTGGATGCCGAACCGCGGGAGATCTATGTGATCAGCTGCCTGCTGGTGCCGATCATTGCCATCGGTCTGTATCCGCGGCTGATCACCGACACCTATCGCGCCTCGATCGAAGCCCTGGTGGGACGGGAAGGCGAAGCCCTCGCCAGGATCGGCAAACCACCGGCGAGCTCGGTGATGCGGAAGGGCACCCTGCAGGGGCTGGCACCGGCACTGCTCCAGGCCCCCTCCCTCGGCTGACCGCGAACGCCCTGGCTGGACACGGGGCTTGAGCTCCGCCATGCTGGCTTTCTGGTCAGTCCGACTGGAGTTCCGATGCGGCAGCTGAATTTTCTCCTGATCTTCAGCTTCGGGCTGGCGATGGTGATGTTCACCCTCGAGAACACTGCCCCCACCACGGTCAACTTTCTGCCGGGGATGAGCAGCACCATGCCCCTGGCAGCCCTGCTGCTGCTGGTGGGGGGGATCGGAGCCACGGCCGCCTGGATCTTCGCGGTCTGGAGCGGGGTGGTCAAAAAAGTCGAAACCCTCCAGGAACAGGGCGACCTGGATGCCCAGCAGGTGCGCATCCAGGAACTCGAAAACGACCTGGAGCGCTATCGCGCCACCGTGGACGCCCAGCTGGGGCTGCTGCCGGCAGCGGGCCAGAGCGCCGGCAGCTCCGCCGACGTGGCTGAATCGATTTCCGTCTCGGTGGAATGAGCCGGGAAACCGCCCACAGGCAGGACCGAACCATTGGCTGAAGCAGGGGCCAGGCTTGCCATCCGGTTGCTGCAGGATGCGGCCGAACGGGGTGAGATCGATCCCTGGGATGTGGATGTGATCTCAGTGGTCGATGGCTTCCTCGACCAGCTACGCCAGCGGATTGAGCTACCACGCCTGGTGGCGGCGGTGGGAGGCAGCTATGAACAGGATCTGGCCGAAAGCAGCGAAGCCTTCCTGGCCGCCTCAGTGCTGGTGGGGCTGAAGGCGGAACTGCTGGAAAGCGCCACCTTCCCGCCGGAAGCGATCGTTCAGGAGGCCTTCGACTTCGACGACGGCGGGGCCGACTGGGGGGAGGGAACCCTCGAACTTCCCCGGCGACCGGAGCGCCACCTGCGGCGTCGGCCGGTGGCACCACCGCCCCTGCAGCGTCCGGTGACCCTGGGCGAACTGATCCGCCAGCTGGAGGACATCGCCGAACGCCTTGAGCAGGAGGAGGGGAGGGGGCGGCCGCGGCAGCGCAGCAAACGGTTCAGCGACCGGGCCGCCATCGCCCAGGTGGCGGCCCTGGCCCACCGGGAGAAATTGCCGGAGACCACGGCAGCCCTGCACCGGTTCCTGCAGAGCTGGTCCAGCGCGGAGGCCCAGGACTGGACCGACTTCGACCAGCTGGTGGCCGCCTGGTCCAGCGAGGTGGACCGCCAGGGCACGGACGAAGAGTTGGACCGGGACCGGGTGGGAGTGTTCTGGGCGCTGCTGTTCCTCAGTGCCCAGGGGAAAGTGGAACTGGAGCAGCACGGAGGCCTGTTCGGCCCACTCCAGCTGCGGCGCCTTGAGGCCGCTGGCTGGGAAAGCCCTGGGAAAGAAAGCGTGCTGCGCCCTTCAGGCGGGCCCCAGGGGCCAGCTGGGGGGCCGGCTTCCGAGCCGCTGGCGGCCTGAGGGCGCCACGTAAGCTGGCGCCACTCAACCGTGGATGCCGACGCCAATGAAGGCGATGATTCTGGCG
This sequence comes from Cyanobacteriota bacterium, assembly GCA_046342815.1. GTDB lineage: Bacteria > Cyanobacteriota > Cyanobacteriia > PCC-6307 > Cyanobiaceae > Cyanobium. The sequence continues at coordinate 24,255 of JBKDOV010000029.1, read as the reverse complement.
GCCGGTAAGGGAACGCGGGTGCGTCCGATCACGCACACCACTCCCAAGCCGATGATTCCGATCCTCCAGAAACCCGTGATGGAGTTTCTGCTGGAACTGCTGCGCCAGCACGGCTTCGACGAAATCATGGTGAATGTCTCCCACCTGGCGGAGGAGATCGAAAACTATTTCCGGGACGGCCAGAGATTTGGCGTTCAGATCGCCTATAGCTTCGAAGGGCGGATTGAAGACGGCGAACTGATCGGGGAAGCCCTCGGTTCTGCCGGGGGGCTGAAGCGGATTCAGACCTTCCAGCCCTTCTTCGACGACACCTTCGTGGTGCTCTGCGGCGATGCACTGATCGATCTTGATCTCACCGAGGCCGTTCGTCGCCACAAGGAAAAGGGGGCGATGGCCAGCCTGATCACCAAGCGGGTCCCCCGCGAACAGGTGAGCAGTTACGGCGTTGTGGTGACCGACGAGGAAGGCAGGGTGCTCTCCTTCCAGGAGAAGCCTTCGATCGAGGAGGCTGCCAGCGACATGATCAACACTGGTATTTATATCTTCGAGCCCGAAGTCTTCGACTTCATTCCCGCCGGCGAGGCTTGCGACATCGGCTCCGATCTCTTCCCGAAGCTGGTGCATGCAAAGGCTCCCTTCTACGCCCTGCCGATGGAATTCGAGTGGGTGGACATCGGCAAGGTGCCCGATTATTGGCAAGCCATTCGCAGCGTGCTGCAGGGAGATGTGCGTCAAGTGCAGATTCCTGGCAAGGAAGTACGACCCGGCATCTACACGGGCCTGAACGTGGCAGCCGACTGGGACAAGATCAAGGTGGAAGGCCCCATCTATGTGGGGGGAATGACCAAGATCGAAAACGGCGCCACGATCATCGGGCCGGCCATGATCGGCCCCAGCTGCCACATCTGTGAAGGCGCCACCATCGATAACTCGATCATCTTCGACTACTCCCGCATCGGTGCTGGAGTGCGACTGGTGGAGAAGCTGGTGTTCGGTCGCTACTGCGTGGACCGCAACGGCGACCATTTCGACCTCCAGGAAGCGGCCCTCGACTGGCTGATCACCGACGTGCGCCGCCAGGACGTGCTCTCCCCCTCCCCCCAGCAGAAGGCGATGGCCGAGCTGCTCGGCACCGACCTGGCGCTGAAGGCGGGTTAGGACCTGGCCGCAGGCACAAGCCCTGCCAGTTCGAGAATGCGGGGGATTCTCTCCTCCGCCTTGACCGCCATCAGGTGCACCCCCTGGGAGATGTCGCGGTAACAGGCCACCTGCTCCGCCGCGATCCGAATGCCCTCCTCGGCGGGATCCGAGGCGGCGGCCAGCCGGTCGATGATGTCCTGGGGGATCGAGGCACCGGGCACCACCCGGTTGATGAACAGGGCATTCCTGGCGGACTTCAGCAGGAACACCCCCGCCAGCACCGGCAGCTCCAGGGGCGCGGCCACCTCCTCCACGAAGCGACGCAGGGCGCTGCTGTCCATCACCATCTGGGTCTGCAGAAACCGGGCGCCTGCTGCCTGCTTGCGTCGCACCCGGCTCACCAGCCCAGTCCAGCTGCGGGACTGGGGATCCGCTGCCGCCCCGGCGAACAGGGCCGTGGGTCCATCGGGGAGCTGACCCCGCACCGGATCGATGCCCAGATTCAAGCGCTGCACTAGCTGCAGCAGCCGCACCGCTTCCAGCTCATTCACCGGACGTGCCTCCGGCTGATCCCCGGCGCGCAGGGGATCGCCGGTGAGACAGAGCAGATTGCGGATCCCCAGGGCATGGGCCCCGAGCAGATCGGCCTGCAGGGCTATCCGGTTGCGGTCCCGGCAGGTCATCTGGAGCACGGGCTCGAGGCCGTGGTCGAGCAGCAACCGGCAGACCGCCAGGCTGCTCATCCGCATCACCGCCCGGCTGCCATCGGTGACGTTGACCGCATCCACCATCCCCCGGAGCGCTGCCGCAGCCGCCAGGGTGCGGGCAGGATCACCGCCCCGGGGCGGAGTGACCTCGGCCGTGACGGCGAACCTGCCGCTGGACAGGGCCTGTTGAAGCAGCACATCACCCCTGCTTGGCAGGGTCATCATGCAGCAGCAGCCTGCCTACAGTGGTCGGAACGCCGTGGAATGCCTGATGCAGGAGCAGGGCCCGACCGGAACCCGCCCCCACCCGGAGCGCCCGGACACCGATCGAAGCGAGCACGGCGGTCTGCTGCCCCCTCGCGCCGATCTCTCCGAGCGCGAGCTGGAGATCATCGAGCGGGTGGCCACCGGTCTCACCAACCAGGAGATCGCGGAAGAACTGACGATCAGCAAGCGCACGGTGGACAACCACGTCAGCAACATCTTCACCAAGACCGGCGCCAAGAATCGGGTGGCCCTGCTCAACTGGGCGATGGACCACGGCAAGATCTGCCGGGATGGCTTCAACTGCTGCTCACTGGAGCACGGCACTCACGACGACTGATATGGGAGCACCTATGTGACTGGGCGCCCCGCCAGCAGGGCCTCCCGCTCGGCGGCCGGCCAGGACTGCAGGGGCCGGTGGGCCAGGGCGGCGTTGCTGAGTTCGCCTCGATCCGTGAGTTCGGCCACGCACCAGGGAGGCACGTCCAGTTCGGCTTCGGCATGGGTGAGCTCCACCTCCGCCACCACCAGAGGAGCATTCGCCCCCTCGAACACATCGAGCACCCACTCCCCCCCCGGCAGGTTGAGGGCATAGCGGCTCTTCACCACCTGCCGGGGAGTGAGGGCCAGCAGGGCATCCCCATCCTCGATCGGGATCGGATACTCGAATTCGAAACGGGTGCGGGCATCCGCGCCGGGAAGCTTGAGGGTCAGCCAGGCGGCGGTCTCGCCGCCGTCGCAACGGCTGAGCCGCACCCGCACCGTGAGCCCTTCGCCGGCGGGGCTCAGATAGCCCTGCTGCAGCCGGGCATGGTGCTGCACGTGGTTCCGCCAGGCCTCCCCATGCACGAGGAACCGCCTCTCGATCTCCAGGGCCACGCAGCTGAGGGGGCGAAGGTTCCCATTCTGGCGACGCCAGGGCGCAGCGCTCCGTTGGGGAATTCAGTTGGGGGAGGCCTCGCCCGCCGTGATGCTGCCGGCCCAGTGCAGCTTGTGGGTGAGGGTGCGGTAGTACGAAGGGCTCTGCTCCAGCAGGAGCAGCAGCGCCGGGTGGGGCCCCCGCTGCACGATCACCCGGTCGCCGGGTTCCAGCACGCTGGCGTGGGCACCGTCCTTCCAGAGCTTCACCCGCCGACTGCTCTCCCCCAGGGGCCAGACCGTGAGCCGGGAGCGGGGCGGCACCACCACGGCCCGGCTCGAAAGACTCATCGGACAGATCGGATTGACGACGATTGCCTCGATGCCGGGATGGAGAATCGGCCCTCCCGCTGCCATCGCATACCCGGTGGAACCGGTGGGGGTGGCGATGATCAGGCCATCGCCGCGGTATTGGTCCACCACCTCCCCATCGATCTCGAGCTCGAGCAGACAGGTGGGGGAGACCTCATCGAGACAGGGACGGAAATAGAAGTCGTTGAGGGCCCCGTGGGGGCCGTCCCCATGGCCCTCGCTTCCCTCGCCCGCAAGCGGCACCCCATCGCCGCGGTCGATCCGGGCCTCCAGCATCATCCGGCGCTCCAGGGCGAAGCGATCGTCACGCAACCGCTGCCAGAGGCTGTCCTCAGGCCCGAGCTGCAGCAGCCCCCTTTCCTGGGTGAGGAAGCCGAGATGACCACCCACGTTGAAGCTGAGGATCGGCACGTTGTGGGGAGCCAGGTGGCGCGCCGCCCCCAGCACGGTGCCGTCGCCTCCGAGCACCACCGCCAGATCCGGCAGCGCCGACTCGGTGGCCAGCAGCCCGGGGAAAGGGTTGGCGGAAAGGCCACTGGCGGCCACGGTGACGTGGATGCCGGCAGCGCGGAGATCCTCGGCGCAGCGGCGGGCCTCCCGTTCGGCCATCAGGCTGCCGCTGCGCACGATCAGCCAGACCCGCTGCAGCCGCATCGGCGCCCTACCAGCGCAGCAGGTTGAAGCGCTCCATGTCCACGGTCTCGCGGTTGCGATACAGGGAGAGCAGGATCGCCAGACCCACGGCCGCCTCAGCCGCGGCCACCGTGATCACGAAGATGGCAAACACCTGGCCCCGGATCAGCTGGCCATCGATGTAGCTGGAAAAGGCCATCAGGTTGATGTTGACCGCATTGAGCATCAGCTCAATGCTCATCAACACCCTCACGGCATTGCGACTGTTGATCAGTCCCCAGACGCCGGTGCAGAAGAGCACCGCCGCTACGGCGAGATAGGCCTGAAGGGGGATGGCACTGGTGAGCTGGGGGTTCATGGGGTGCTCTCCTGGAGGGGTTTCTCGATCAGCAGGGGGGTGCGGCTCTTCTCGATCAGGCCCTGATCCACCGGCTCGCCGGTGATCACATCGCTGCTGAACACATCGCGACGAGCCAGCACGATCGCACCGATCATCGCCATCAACAGCAGCACCGAGGCGAGTTCAAACGGGAGTAGATAGTCGCTGAAGAGATGCTCACCAATCCGGATCGTGGCCTCCTCTCCCACCGGCAGCGGTCCGGGCACGGCCCACGGGGTGGTGAAGGCGACGCGCAACAGCAGCACAAACAAGCCGCCACAGACGGCGCCGGAAAGCACGCGGCGCAGCGGCAGGCCGGGGACAGCCGCGAGGTTCTCCTTCTTGTTCACGAGCATGATCGCGAACAGGATCAGCACATTCACCGCTCCCACATAGACCAGCACCTGGGCGGCGGCCACGAAACTGGCATTCAGCAGCAGGTAAAGCCCCGCCACCGAAAGGAACACCCCCCCGAGCAGGAAGGCGGAGTAGACGATGTTGGGAAGCAACACCACCCCTAGGGACCCCAGCACGAGGGTGGTGGAAAGAACGAAAAAGCAGATCTGCTGGGTGGTGGACGCGATCGTCATCAGGCGTTGTCTCCGCTGGAGGCCGAAGGGGACAGGCCCTCAAGCACCTGCTCGGGAAGTTTGCCTGCCCGGGGAGCCGTGGCGGGCACGCCGTGGGGTTCGACTTCCCCCTTGGGCAGGTAGGCCAGTTCCCGCAGGGCGAACACGGCAGGGTCGGTGGTCACGCTGGTGGGCAGCCGGCCGAGCGCCACATTGTCGAAGTTGAGGCTGTGGCGATCAAAGGCCGCGAGCTCGTACTCCTCGGTCATCGACAGACAGTTGGTGGGGCAGTACTCCACGCAGTTGCCACAGAAGATGCAGACCCCGAAATCGATCGAATAGTTGCGGAGTTCCTTCTTCTTGGTGGCCTTGTTCATCACCCAGTCGACCACAGGAAGGTTGATCGGGCAGACACGAACACACACCTCACAGGCGATGCACTTGTCGAACTCGTAGTGAATCCTGCCCCGGTAGCGCTCGGAGGGAATCAGCTTCTCGTAGGGGTACTGCACCGTGATCGGCCGGCGGCGCAGGTGATCAAAGGTGACCCCCAGCCCCTGACTGATGTATTTGGCGGCACCCACGGCGTCCTGGGTGTACGCACCGACTTTCCTGAGGAACCCGAACATGAAGGGAGAACGCTTTGGGGAACGGGAGTCGAACCATGATGGCCCTCTCCGGGCCGGATTGGGCCGGGAATCAGCCTCCGAAAGCCATCGGGAAGGCCAGCTTCAAGGCAGCAGTGACCAGCAGGTTGACGAGAGCGACCGGCAGCAGGAACTTCCAGCCCAGATCGAGCAACTGGTCGATCCGGACCCGGGGCACCGTCCAGCGCAGCAGGATGGCGAAGAAGACCAGCAGGTAGGCCTTGAGCACGGTCATCACGATCCCGAGACTGCCGGTGATCAACTGCACGAGCGGCGCATCCACCGACTGTCCGAGCCAACCGGCCAGCCACTCCACCGGCACCGGGAAGCCCCAGCCGCCCAGATAGAGCACGGAGACCAGCAGCGCCGAAAGCACCAGATTGATGTAGCTGCCCAGATAGAAGAGGGCGAACTTCATGCCGGAATACTCGGTCTGGTAGCCGGCCACCAGCTCCTCCTCCGCCTCGGGAAGGTCGAAGGGAAGGCGCTCACACTCGGCCAGGGCACAGATCCAGAAGATCACGAAGCCCACCGGCTGGCGCCAGATGTTCCAGCTGAGAATGCCTGCCCCGGTCTGCTGGTTGACGATATCGACGGTGCTGAGCGAGTTGCTCATCATCACGATCGCCAGCACCGCCAGGGCCAGCGGAATCTCGTAGCTGATCGACTGGGCTGCCGCCCGCAGGCCGCCCAGCAGCGAGTACTTGTTGTTACTGGCGTAGCCGCTCATCAGCAGGCCGATCGGCTGAATGCTGCTCAGGGCGATCCAGAGAAAGATCCCCACCCCAACATTGCTGATCAGCAGGTTCTGACCGAAGGGCACCACCAGCCAGGAAAGAATCACCGGCACCAGCACCAGCACCGGGCCGAGGGTGAACAGCAGACCATCGGCCCGGGCCGGGATGATGTCCTCCTTGAAAACCAGCTTCAGGCCGTCGGCCATCGGCTGGAGCACCCCGAGGGCGCCGGCATATTCCGGACCGATCCGCTGCTGCACAGCTGCAGAGATTTTCCGCTCCAGCCATACGTTGACCAGCACGCCGACCACGGCGGCCACGAGCACCATCACCATCGGCAACGGCAACCAGAGCAGCCTGGCCAGACCGGAACTGAGGCCCAGGCCCTGCAGCGCTTCGAGGAAGCTGGCCTGCAGATCCAGACCGGGACTCACGACCATCAGGTTCACCATGGCAGCGCAGCGGCTGGCAACTTAGGCGGTCCCGGTCGCCACCGGACGACTCTCAAGCGGAAGCCAGCCCCGCTGCTGGGAACCGGTGTAGATCTGGGTGGGTCGGTAAATGCGGTTGGCCCCCAGCTGCTCGCGCCAGTGGGCCAGCCAGCCGGCCACCCGGGCGATGGCGAAGATCGGGGTGAACAGGTCGCGGGGGATGCCCAGCTTCCGATACACCAGGCCCGAATAGAAATCCACATTGGGATAGATGCCCTTGGGGCCGAGACGGTCGGAGGCCACTTCCTCAAGGCGGCGGGCCACGTCGTACATCTCATCGTGGCCGAAGCGCTGGAACATTTCCTCGGCCAGACCCTGCAGGATCACGGCCCTGGGGTCCTTGACGCGGTATTCACGGTGGCCGAAGCCCATGATCTTCTGCTTCTGGGCGATCGCCTGATCCAGCCAGGCCTCCACCCGATCCACACTGCCGATCTGGTCGAGCATGTCGAGCACATCCTCGTTGGCACCGCCGTGCAGGGGGCCGGCCAGGGTGCCCACCGCCGAGGCCACCACGGCGTAGGGATCGGTGAGCGTGCTGGCGGTGACGCGGGCGCTGAAAGTGCTGGCGTTGAGGCTGTGCTCGGCGTGGAGGATCAGGCAGGCATCAAAGATGCGGGCCGCCAGGGGATCCGGCTCCCGCTCGGTGAGCATGTAGAGGAAGTTGGCGGAATAGGGGAGGTCGTCGCGGGGCTGGATCGGATCCTGGCCCTTCCGGATCAGCTGGAACGCCGCCACCATCGTGGGGATCTTGGCGATCAGCCGCACCACCGCATCGACGATGTACTCCGGGTCGTTGAGGGCACGCCGGGAATAGAACAAGCCCAGCGAGGCCGCACTGGCCTGCAGGGCATCCATGGGATGGCCGCTGGCCGGGAAGCACTTCATCATGTCCCGGATGCGGAAACTCACCCGCCGGTGCATCTGCACGTCCTGCTCGAATTCCCGCAGCTGGAAGATCGTGGGTAGTTCTCCCCAGATCAACAGGTAGGCCGTTTCCAGGAAGCTGCTGTGGGCCGCCAGCTGCTCCACCGGATAGCCGCGGTAGGTGAGCACGCCCTGGGTGCCGTCGATGTCGCAGATGGCCGACTGGGTGGCGGGCACCCCTTCCAGGCCCGGCCGGAAGGCCGGGGCATCGGAGCCGGGCTCCTGCTTCGGCATCGACTGCTGGGGCTGGATTTCCACCTGGCCTGACACCTGGCCTGACACCTGGTCCTCCAACGGCTCCTCCTCCGGCGATCTCTGGGGGAATCCCGAACCTACGCGCTGAACCGCAGCGCCAGCCGTAGCAGTGGTTGCCGCAGCTCAGATCAGAAGCACCTTCGGCGGCAGCAGCAGCAGCAGCGAAGCCGTGCCCTCCTGCAGGGGGCCCTGGGGCAGCCGCAGCAGTGCCAGGCCGGCCTTGCGCAGCGCGATGGCCTGGGGCGGAGCTCCGATCAACCGGGCCGCCAGCCGGCCGAGGTCGGGCTCATGGCCCACCAGCAGCAGCCGGCGGCGGGGGGCCTCCGGCTCCGGGCTGTGGCCCGCTCCGGCCCAGAGGGAGAGCAGGGGCAGGGGATCTCCACCGGGGGCCAGGGGCTCAGCCAGCTCCAGCACCGGTGCCAGCCCCTCCTCCACAGCGATCTCGGCCGTCTGACGGGCCCGCACCAACGGGCTGGCGAGCAGGCGGTCGGCGGTGAGTTCAAGGGCCCGCAGCCGTTGCAGCACCGCCCGGGTGCGGGCCCGGCCCCGGGGCGACAGGGGCCTGCTGGCATCACCCCGCTCTGGATCGAGGTCCTCGGCGATGCCATGCCGCAGCAGCAGCAGTTCCCTTTGCATCGCTCAGCCCAGCTCGAGCCGACCCTGGAGCCGCAGGGTCGCCCCTTGCGGTTCCATCGCCAGCGCCAGCCCCTGCACCGGATCGGCCAGGCCGCCGCCGGCGAGGGTGGAGAGCAGCCGCCATGGCTGCCAGGCCTGCAGCAGGGCGCGGGCGGGGCCTTCGGCCAGGGCCCACTGCAGGGGGGCCTGGGGCTGGCCCAGCACCTCCAGCTGGTGTTGGCGCTGCTGGCCCGAGCGGCCACCGCGCCCCTGCAGCTGGGCCAGGCTCTGGCCCCACCAGGCCTGGCCGGCCTGCAGGCTGCGCCATCCGGCCAGGGAGGCCTCCAGCTGATCCCGGCCCTCGGTGCGCCGGGTGCCGCGGCCGGCCTGGAGCCGCGTCCAGACCAGCAGGGAGCGATCGTCGAGCTCGAGCGGGGCCGGAATCAGCCCTTCGGCCGCCAGGGGGGCCTCCAGATCGGCAGGGTCGGGCTGGTCGGAGCCACTCCCCAGCAACCAGCCCTGGGGCCCCTCGGCCACCAGCAGCGATCCCCGCGCCGCCGCCGCCACCAGGCCCGGCAGCGGTCCGCTGCCGGGCTGGGAGCCCAGCAGCGGCTGAACCCAGGGGGCCAGCAGGGGCTGCTCCAGCCAGAGGGCAGGATCCACCAGCAGGGCGAGGCTGCGGGCTTCCCCCGCCAGCCCCTCCAGCAGGGCCTGGCGCTGGTCAGGAGCGCTGGCCCTGGCAGCAGGCAGGGGAGCCGGCAGGTCGAGCCGTGCCTTCACCCGCAGCGATCGCCCTTCCGGCTGAAGCACGGCGGTGAGCAGGGTGGGATCGGCTCCGGAAGATTCCGGCAGGGGCAGATCCAGCCAGCGCCGCATCGCTGCCGGCCTGGCCTGCAGCAGGGCCGCCCCCTCCCCCAGCTCGGCCAGCTGGGCCGCGAAGGCCGGCTGGGCGGCCTGATTGAGTTCATCGATCTGGGACACATCCAGGGCCTGCTCGAGCACGCCGCGGCCGGAGGCGATCAGCACCAGGTCATCGCGGACCAGGGCGGTGGCCAGCGGCACGGGGTCTTCCCCCACCAGGGCGCCGCGGCCACTGATCAGGCCCATGCCCCGGTAGCTGGTGACCTGCAGATCGGCGCCGGCCAGGCTGCGGGTCTGCCAGAAGCGCTGCAGAAACCGGCGGGCCCCTTCCTCATCGCGGCTGGTGAGTGCCAGCAGCCAGCCCGGCTGGCCCTCCACGCCGCCCTGATCCAGCAGGACCAGGGTGATGTCCGGGGCCAGCCAACCGGCCAGCTCGGTGCGGTAGTCCAGGCCGAAGGCGGCGAAACTGCCGTCGCGCAGCCGCTCGATCGCATCCACCGCCTCGCGCCGCTGGCCGGAGAGGGCCACCGCCCGGGCGTAGCGCACCGGCTCCTGGCCGTCGCTGAACAGGTGGAGACTGAGGGCCGCCTGGCGGGGCACGAACCGGGCAGCGGTGGGCACCACCAATGGCCGGTGGGCCAGCTGCAGCGGACTGTTTTTCCACACCAGCCACCAGCCGGACAGGCCGAGTCCGACCATCACCAGCACCAATGCCAGCAGCGCCGCCAGGAAGGGCCGGAGCTTCATGCACCTTGAGCAGGATGGGCCCATCCTGACGCCCCCCCTGCAGCAGCGCTTGCCATGCCCCCTTCTCCCCCCCTGCCCCAGCGGATCCAGCCCCGCGATCTCCAGCAGCGGCTGGAACGGGGGGAGGAGATCCAGCTGGTCGATGTCCGCGAGGATGAGGAACTGGCCCTGGCGCGGCTGCCCCTGCCGGTGCTGCATCTACCCCTGAGCCGGTCGAAGGAATGGCTGGAGGCGGTGGAGAGCCGGATCCAGCGCGACCGACCCGTGGTGGTGCTCTGCCATGCCGGCGTGCGCAGCTGGCATTTCGCCTGCTGGCTGATGCAGACCCATGGCTATGCCGACGTCTGGAACCTCCAGGGCGGCATCGAGGCCTGGAGCGTGGAGGTGGATCCGTCGGTGCCCCGTTACTGATCCGGCCGCTGCCTGGAGGTTTCTGCTTACCATCCTTCACGGGTATCCGGTCCCGGTGGCCCTTCCCCCCTCCCCTCCCCCGATCCCCCTGCCTTGGACACCCTGCCGCGCCGTCAAGAGGAGGTGCTCCGGGCAACGGTTCGGCACTACGTCGACACAGTCGAGCCCGTCGGCAGCCAGACCCTGGTGCGCCGCTTCCACCTGCAGGCCAGCCCCGCCACAGTGCGCTCCGCCATGGGGGCCCTGGAACAGAAGGGGCTGCTCACCCAGCCCCATACCTCCGCCGGTCGGATCCCCAGCCAGCAGGGATATCGCCTGTATGTGGACCGGCTGCTGCCGGCTCCAGGAGCCCCAGCCCTGCAACTGGAAAGGGAACTGGCGGGCATCAGCCTGCAGTGGGCCGCCCTCGATGACCTGCTGCTGCACCTGGCCCGTCGTCTGGCCGACCTCACCGGCCTGCTGAGCCTGATCAGCAGGCCGGCGCGCCCCCTGCCGCAACTGCAGGCGATCCGGCTGGTGGCGAGCTCCGATCGGCTGCTGGTGTTCCTGGTGCAGGCGCCAGCCCTCACCGCCAGCCTCAACCTGCGACTGCCCAGCGGCACGGAACAGGAGCTGCCGATCCTGGAGCGCTGGACCAACGAGCAATTGCGCAGCCGGCCCGGCGATCCGATCCCCTGGGCCCGGCTGCCCCGCCAGCTGCAGTGCAGCGGCGACCTGCTGCGCCAGGCCCTCGAAACCCATGCCCAGGTGCGCCGCCATGACGGCGACGACGTGGTGGCGGCCGGTCTGGGCGGCTTGCTGGCCCAGCCGGAATTCAGCCGCACCTCCACCCTGCTGCCCCTGGTGCAGCTGGTGGAACATGGGCCCCGCAGCGTGCTGGGTGCCAGCGACAGCTCGGCGGGCGAAGCCATCTGGATCGGCCGCGAACACCCCCACCGCGCCCTCGATCAATGCGCGGTGGTGCAGTCGTCGTACCGCGCCAGGGACGGCGCCGTGGGCCAGGTGGCCCTGGTGGGCCCGATGCGGATGGCCTACGCCACGGCCCGGGCAGCAGTGCAATCGGTGGCCTCGATCCTTGAGAGGCTGCTGAGCTGATGACTTACTGCGTGGGCTTCCTGCTGGAGGCAGGCCTGGTGTTCGCCTCCGATTCCCGCACCAACGCCGGGGTGGATTACATCTCGTCGTACAGCAAGATGCATGTGTTCCAGCCGGCGGAAGATCGGCTGTTCGTGCTGCTCACGGCCGGCAACCTGGCCACCGCCCAGGCCGTCCTCAATCGCATCCGCCGCGATCTCGATCGTCACGCCGAGCAGGAAGAGCCGAGGGCTGCGGCAACCAATCCCGACCTGCACAGCGCCCGCTATTTGTTTGAAGCTGCGGATTACGTGGGCAGACTGAGCGTGGCCGTGCAGGCGGAGGTGGGCCCCACCCTTCGGCAGACCGGTGCCAGCGCTGAAGTGAGCTTCATCCTCGGCGGCCAGATCGCCGGCCAGAGCCACGGCCTCTACCTGATCTATCCCCAGGGGAACGCGATCATGGCCACCACCGAGACCCCGTTTCTGCAGATCGGCGAGAGCAAATACGGCAAACCACCACTCGATTACATCGCCCACACGGGGCTTTCCCTCGAAGACGCAGCCCGTCTCTGTCTCGTCTCCCAGATCGTGACCCGGCGCTCCAACCTCACGGTGGGCCCGCCCTTTGAGATCGCCCTGGTTCCGGCCGATGAACTGCGGGTTTCCCGCCGGTTGAAGCTGGAAAAGGAGAACAGTCAGGTGACCCGCTCGATGGAGATATGGGCCCGCAATATGCAGGAAACCCTGACCAAACTTCCGCGCTTCCAATGGGAAGAGGATCCCTTGTGAGCGGAGGCCTCATCCAATCCGATCAAAAGCGGCAGTCCCCAGGGGATGCCGCTTCGAACCATGGCGCAACCGGAACAACTCGTGCCAGGTATCGCCCCGAAATCGATGGGCTAAGAGCCCTTGCCGTGATTGCCGTTATAGCCAATCACTTCAACAAGGACATCACACCCTCTGGCTACCTCGGAGTAGACATCTTCTTTGTGATCTCTGGCTATGTGGTAACCGCTTCCCTCTTCAATCATCGCCACGAAAGCGTCCGCGACTTTCTGCTTGGTTTTTACAGCAGAAGGGTTCGACGCCTGATCCCCGCCCTGGTCGCATGCATCACTTTAACCAGCCTGGCGATTTGCTTTTTCAATCCAAGCCCTGGCGTCTGATCAAGAACTGGCCTGGCGGCTCTGTTTGGCATTTCAAACATTTATTTATTCAGTCAATCGACCGACTACTTCGCTGCCCGCACCGAGTGGTTCAATTCCTTCGGCGGCCCCTGCCGATTCCTGAGTCGGGCTGAAACCCTGAGGCGACGTCAGCCTCTGGACAACATGTTGAAGGAATTGGAAAAAAGTTCCGGGCTGATTGTCATCGACCTCATGGATGTCTTCTGCCCCGGAATCACCTGCACCTACGAGGCCAGCGATGGCACCCTGCTCTACCGTGATTCAAACTCCCACCCCTCCGTGGAGGCATCAAGATTGTCAGCAGAGGTGATTGAACGCGCTCTCCATTCCGGGGTGAGCGCGCCCGCTACGGGCCATCCCTAAGGCCAGCCCTCAGCCGCCCATCCGATCCCCCAGCCGTTCGGCCACGGTGTTCACATCTTTGTCGCCCCGACCGGAAAGATTGATCACCACTTCGGTGCCCGGGGCCAGGGTGGGGCAGAGGGTCTCCAGCACCGCGAAGGCATGGGCCGTCTCCAGGGCCGGAATGATGCCTTCCAGCTGGCTCACCAGCTGCAGGGCATCCAGCGCCTGCTGGTCGGTGACGGCGGCGTATTCCGCCCGACCGATGCTGCGCAGGTAGCTGTGCTCCGGGCCGACGCCGGGATAGTCGAGGCCGGCGCTGATCGAGTGGGCTTCCTGCACCTGACCTTCGCCATCCTGCAGCAGCAGGCTCATGGCGCCGTGCAGCACCCCGATACGCCCTTCGGTGATCGTGGCGGCATGGCGCCCCGTGGCCACCCCTTCACCGGCGGCCTCCACCCCGATCATGCGCACGGAACGGTCGGGCACAAAGGAATGGAACAACCCCATGGCATTGGAGCCTCCCCCTACGCAGGCCACCAGCACATCGGGCAGCCCCCCGAAGGACTCATGGCACTGGCGGCGGGTCTCCTCCCCGATCACGGCATGGAAATCACGCACCAGCATCGGGTAGGGGTGGGGCCCGGCCACGGACCCCAGGATGTAGTGGGTGGTCTCCACGTTGGTGACCCAGTCGCGGATCGCTTCACTGGTGGCGTCCTTGAGGGTGGCGGTGCCCGCGGTCACGGGCTGGACCGTGGCCCCCAGCAGCCGCATCCGGAAGACATTGAGCGCCTGGCGGCGCATGTCCTCCGCACCCATGTAGATCACGCACTCCAGCCCGAACCGGGCACAGACCGTGGCCGTGGCGACGCCATGCTGGCCGGCGCCGGTTTCGGCGATGATCCGTTTCTTGCCCATGCGCAGCGCCAGCAGGGCCTGGCCGAGGGCATTGTTGATCTTGTGGGCGCCGGTGTGATTGAGGTCTTCGCGCTTCAGCCAGATGCGCGGCCCCCCTTCCGGACGGCTGTAGTGCTCTGTGAGACGCTCCGCCTCGTACAGGGGCGTGGGCCGGCCCACATAGGTGCGCAGCAGATGGGCCAGACGACCATTGAATTCCGGATCCTTCCAGGCCTCGGCCGCGGCCGTCTCCAGCTCTGCCAACGCCGGCATCAGGGTTTCGGGCACGTACTGGCCCCCATAGGGCCCGAAACGACCGAGGGCATCGGGCCGCACCGAAGGGTCCAGCTCGGTGGGATCGGGCGATGGGGCCTGGCTGGCGGGAGAAACGGTGGAGGTCACCGGCGAAGACATGGGAGTACGGGCAGCCTAGGAAGCAGGAAGCCCTGGCAAGAACCTCCGCCGCAAGAAGGTCGGGGCGGCCGGCCAGAATCGCCGCAGCTGCAGACGGGAGCGATGGCCAAGAAGGGGGGCTGGCAGGAATTCAGCCACGCCGAAAGCACCGCCCGCCCCGAAACGAACACCCCGGCCCCAGCGAAGGTGCAGCAACGGGTGCGGGTGCAGCGCACCAAGGCCGGCAAGGGCGGAAAGCTGGTGACCGCGATCACGGGCCTGGAGATCCCCGAGCCGGAAGCGCTCAGCCTGCTCAAGGGCCTCAAGGCCCGGGCCGGCACCGGGGGCACCTACAAGGACGGCGTGATCGAGCTGCAGGGCGATCAGGTGGCGGTGGCGCTCACCGCCCTGGAGCAGGCCGGCTTCCGGCCGAAGCAGGCCGGGGGGTGAGCGGAAGAGTCTCCCGTCAGGGGAGAATGCCCGCAAGACCCGTGCGCCACCTGGCCATGACCTCCAGTTCCCTGCCCACCACCACGGTGGGCAAAGCCACGAACATCGTCTGGCACCATTCGAGCGTGAACCGGGCGGCACGGGCCCACCAGCGCGGCCATCGCAGCGCGATCCTCTGGTTCACGGGACTTTCAGGAGCCGGCAAGAGCAGCCTCGCCAACGCCGTCAACTCGGCCCTGTTCGAACAGGGGCTGGCCTGCTACGTGCTCGATGGCGACAACATCCGCCACGGCCTCTGCAACGATCTGGGCTTCTCCGACGCCGACCGGGAAGAGAACATCCGTCGCATCGGCGAAGTGGCCAAGCTGTTCCTCGACGCCGGCGTGGTGGTTCTGACCGCTTTCGTCTCCCCCTTCCAGGCCGACCGGCAACGGGCTCGCTCCCTGGTGGAGGAGGGCGACTTCATCGAGATCTTCTGCGCCGCCGACCTCGGCGTCTGCGAAGAGCGGGACACCAAGGGGCTCTATGCCAAGGCCCGCGCCGGCGAAATCAAGGAGTTCACCGGCATTTCGAGCCCCTACGAAGCTCCGGAGAACCCCGAGCTGCGGGTCGAGACCGGCAGCCAGAGCCTGGAGAGCTGCGTGGATCAGGTGATCGGCTTCCTCCAGGAGCGGGGAATCATTCCCCAGCCGGCGGCGGCCTGAGGCCCTGCCCCCGGCCGGGAAGCGCCTAGTCCGGCGATGGCGCGATGTCGTCGCCGGTGATCGGTTCCTCGCCGCTCCGCAAGCGCAGCGCCCAGGCATCCAGGAAGGTCTTGCCGCAACTGGCCAGGGGCACAGCCAGGAGCAGACCCAGCAGCTGACCCAGCCCCAGCAGGCTGCCGAGGCGGGCCCCGATCGGCAGGCTGATCAGCAGCCAGGCAGGCTGGAGCCCCACGATGCTTCCCATCAGTCGCGGCTGGATGATCTGATCCACCACCTGGCCCACGCTGATCGCGGTCACCAGCACCGCCAGTCCCTTGCTGGGATCCTCCAGGGCCAGAAGCACACTGATCACCACGATCGTGAGGGCGCTGGCATAGGGCACCAGGGTGGTGAAGCCGATCGCCACGGCGAACAGCACGCCATAAGGAATGCCCAGCAGCGTGAACACCACCATCTGCAGGCCGCTGAGGATCAGGGCCAGAACCACCTGGCCGCCGAAATAGCCACGGAACGTGCGGTAGAGGGTGCCGGTCACCAGGGAACGCACCCCCGGTGGCAGCCAGGCGGCCAGGCCAGCGGCGATCCTCTCCCCCCCCAGCAGCAGAAACACCGTGAGCACCAGCACGATCGCGGTGTTGACCGTGATGCCCACGGTGGCGCCGAGCAGGCCCAGCAGCTGCTGGCTGAACTGGCTGGCGAGCTTGCTGGTGCGGGTGATCAGGTCGCTGCTCAGATCACCGAAATCGCTGGGCAGCCCCTTCTGGGCGGCCCAGTCCTGCAGCTGAGCGAGCAGGGTTTCGCCCTGGGCCAGCCAGCCCGGCAGGGTAGTGATCAGTTCATCGAGCTGCTGCACCAACCGCGGCAGCAGCCAGAGCACCGCCAGCACCACCGCCCCAAAACCGACGCCGAGCACCAGCACCAGGGCCAGGGGTCGGGGCAGACCCCGTTCCACCAGCCAGCGGCTGGGGATATCGAGCAGGAAGGCGATCAGGGCGGCCGTGAGGAACAGGGCCGGGAAGGGAGCCAGGGGCAACAGCAGCTGCCGCAGCACCCAGAGGTTCAGCACCAGCAGGGGCAGTGCCAGGCTGAACCGCAACCAGGGGGGCAGGACCAGCCGCTCAAGCATCGGTTCAGGAGAGGGAAGGGCCTGGGATCAGGCGGAGGTTCTCAGCTTGGCGGCCCGGGCGGCTGCCTGCCACCAGAAGAACAGCCAGCCGGCAATACCCAGAAACTTGAGCCCCTCCTCCACCAGCTGCACCTCGTTGTAGGAAAAAGGCAGCACGTTCTGGAGCTTGTCCAGCAGGATCGATCCCCCGAGCAGCGCCACCGGAATCACAAACAGGGCGCCGCCGATCTCGAGCACCTGGCTGCGAAAACGCACCAGGATCAGCACGGCGAACACCGCATAGAGGAGATAGAGAAAGGTGGCGCCGATGTAGCGGTCGTGCAGCAGAAACATGTCATCCAGGCACAGCAGCAGCGAAAACAGACCACCGCTGAGCAGCAGGGGGCGCAACCGGCCCGACGCTTCCGGGCCGCCGGCCAGCGCCACGAACAGACAGATCGCCGCCGTGGCCATCCACAGCAGATAGCCCAGGTTGGAGAGCAGGCCCACGCCGAGGGGATAGCCACAGGTCTGGGCCAGATCCCGGATCACCAGTTCAGGATCGGTGATGCCGCCGGCACGGCTGAGCAGCAGGGCGGCCGAATACACCAGCAGCGCCGGCAGCAACGCATGCGTCAACAGCCGGGAGAGGGGCAGCGTGCGGTTCAAGGCGCGGGCGCAGGGACCGCCCGGACCTTAGGAGGCGGCAGGGGGGGCGCTCGGCGCCGCCATCTGGGCCAGGTAGGCGCTGCTGCCCAGTTCCACCAGCCGGCGATCCTTGGCCACCACCTGGTCATGCAGGCCCTGGCGATAGGCCTGCAGCGCCTCGGCCAGCGCCGGATCGGAAATCGCCAGGATCTGGGCCGCCAGCAGGCCAGCATTGGTGCCGTTGCCGATCGCCACCGTGGCCACCGGAATGCCGGCGGGCATCTGCACGATCGAATGCAGTGAGTCGACCCCGGAAAGGGCCCGGCTCTGCACCGGCACCCCGATCACCGGCAGGGTGGTGAGCGCGGCCACCATGCCCGGCAGATGGGCGGCGCCGCCGGCCCCGGCGATGATCACGGCCAGGCCCCGCGCCGCCGCGCCCTGGGCGAAGTCCACCATTTCCAGGGGGGTGCGGTGGGCGGAAAGCACCCGCACCTCACAGGCGAGTCCGAAGCCGGCCAGCAGCTCCACCGCTGGCTGCATCGTCGGCAGATCGGAATCGCTGCCCATGACCACGGCCACCCGCACCGGGGCGGAACGGGTCGGCAGGACGGGATCGGAGGCCAAGGGGGGACGGCGGCGAGGATGGCATTCTCCCGCCCGTCGATCCCCCCATGCACTGGCTGAGCAATGTCCGCCTGGCCGAAGCCACGGTCTGCAGCCACCGGGCCGGCCGCCGCTGGCGGATCGGGATCGACGGGGAGGAGCGGATCGCCGCGGTGGAGCCGATCCCGGCCGGCAGCACCGCCGCCGGGGAGGACTGGCAGGGCGACTGGCTCAGCCCGCCGGGGGTGGACCTGCAGATCAATGGCGGCCTCGGCCTGGCCTTCCCCGAACTCACAGCCGCCGACCTGCCGCAGCTGGAGGCGTTGCTGGATCTGCTGTGGCGCGATGGGGTGGAGGCGATCTGCCCCACCCTGGTGACCTGCGGCGTGGAACCGCTGCGCCAGGCCCTCACCGTGCTGGCGGAAGCGCGACAGCGGCACCGCCCCCAAAGGTGCCGCCTGCTGGGGGCCCATCTGGAGGGTCCCTTCCTGGCACCGGAACGGCGGGGCGCCCATCCCCTGGCCCACCTCTCCCCCCCCAGCCTCACCGCCCTGGACGAACGGCTGGCGGGTTTCCAGGGCGGTCCGGAAGCCGACATCGCCCTGATGACCCTGGCGCCGGAGCTGGAGGGGGCCAGGGAGGTGATCGCCGCCCTGCGGCAGCGCGGCGTGCTGGTGAGTCTGGGCCACAGCACCGCCACGGAAGCCGAGGCGGAGCAGGCCTTCGCAGCGGGGGTGGGCATGGTCACCCATGCCTTCAATGCCATGGCGCCCCTGCAGCACCGGGCGCCGGGGCCGCTGGCCGCCGCCGTGCTGAAGGGGGGGGTGGCCCTCGGCCTGATTGCCGATGGCGTGCACGTGGCGCCATCGATGGCGGTGCTGCTGCAGCGGCTGGCGCCGGAGCAGGTGGTGATCGTCAGCGATGCCCTGGCGCCCTATGGCCTGGGGGAAGGGGCCCACCGCTGGGATGAACGGTTGCTGATCGTGCAGGACGGCAGCTGCCGGCTGGAGGATGGCACCCTGGCCGGGGTGACGCTGCCGCTGCTGGAGGGGGTGCGACGGCTGGCCGACTGGAGTGGTCGTCCGGCCTGGGCAATCGCCGCCGCCACCCTGCTGCCCCGCAGGGTGCTGGGGCACCAGGCGCCGCTGGAACGACTGCTGCTGGGTCGCCCCCTGGCCCACACCCTGCGCTGGAGCGAAGGTCCCCAGGGACTGCAGTGGCGACGGGCCGCCCGCACCGCCGCCGCTGCCTAGGATCCGCGCCGTCCGCCGTCTGCCCCTCCCCGATGCCCACCGAGCTGCCGCCGACCCTGCAGGAGGCCAAGGCCGCCGAGAAAGCCGAGGTGCAGGCCTACTTCGAAAGCACGGGCTTCGATCGCTGGAACCGCATCTACAGCGACAGCGAGGACGTCAACAAGGTGCAGCGCAACATTCGCCTCGGACACCAGAAGACGGTGGATGAGGTGCTGCGCTGGCTCGAGGAGCAGGGAAATCTGGCGCAGCGCAGCTTCTGCGATGCGGGCTGCGGTGTGGGGAGCCTCAGCCTGCCCCTGGCGCAGCTGGGCGCCGGTTCGGTGGCCGCCAGTGACCTGTCCGAAGCGATGGTGAACGAGGCCCGGCGCCGCAGCGAGGCCGCCGGCATCCCCGCCGGCCGCATCCAGTTCACCGCGTCCGACCTCGAAAGCCTGCAAGGCCGCTTCGACACCGTGATCTGCCTGGATGTGTTCATCCACTACCCCCAGGAGGCCGCCGAGGAAATGGTGCGCCACCTGGCGGCCATGGCGGAGCACCATCTGATCGTGAGCTTCGCGCCCTACACCCCCCTGCTGGCGATCCTGAAGCAGATCGGCCAGCTGTTCCCGGGGCCAAGCAAGACCACCCGGGCCTACACGCTGCGGGAAGCCGGGATCGTGGCCGCCGCGGCCGAAGCCGGCTTCCGGCCGGTGCGCCGCAGCCTCAACCAGGCGCCTTTCTATTTCTCCCGCTTGATCGCCTTCGAAAAGGCCTGAGTCAGCCCTCGACGATCGCCGGCAGCACCTCAAGCGGGTGTTCGAAGGCGACGCCCACGGCGGTGATCCAGTCGCGGGCCTCCTCCCAGCACACCCACACCCGGCGACGGGTCATCCCCTCGGCTTGCGGATCGGAAAGGTCGCGGGAGCGCAGCTCGCCCACCTCACCGCGCTGCAGGTTGACGATCGAACTCATCAGCAGGCAGGCGCCCCCGAAGCTGATGTCCACCAGATCCACCGGCATCGGAGGGAAACGGCCACTGTCGAGCAGCAGCACACCGGAGAAGGGGATCCCGAGGGGATAGCGCTCCTGCGAGCGTCGCTCCACCCAGTTTTCACGCCAGTTCTCCCTGGCCCCATCGAGCGCCCGTTCGGCCAGACAGGCCTGGGGAACCGGGCAGCTCTCCTGCGAGGAGGCATCGGATTCGGAAGGGAAGGATCCAGGAGGCACAGGAGCAATCCAGGCGGCTTTCGAGGGCGCGGAAGGAATCCCACCCTCAATCTCAACCTAGGAACAATTTTTCCGGAGGCCCACTCCAGAGCGCAGCTCACGCTTCGCCGGAAGGCAGCAACGGGGCCGGTGCCTCCGCTTCCAGCAACAGCGAGGCCCCATCCGGCCGCCGCAGGGCCAGCCGATGGGCATGGAGTCGGTAGCCCCCCTCTCCCGGCAGCACCGTGGTCCGCACGCCACCCCCGGGGAGATAGAGCGGATCGCCGAGCAGCGGAGCCCCCAGGGCGGCGCAGTGGATCCGGATCTGGTGGGGCCGACCGGTGGCGATCTCCACCTCCACCAGGTCGGCGTCGGCCCGACGCTCGATCAGGGTGAGGGTGCTGCGGGCCGGCAGGCCATCGTCGGCCGCTGCCCAGATCCGGCCCAGCAGGGGGTGGGGCCGCCGGCCGATCGGAATGGTGAGCAGCCGGGACTCGCCGATGGCGCCGGCCACGATCCCCGGCACCACCAGGGCCCGGTAGACCTTGCGGCAGCCCGAAGGGAAGTCGCTGCTGCTGCCCTCCCGCAGCTGGGCACTGAGCCAGGCCCGGGTGGAAGCCTGGCGGGCGCAGACCAGCAGGCCGGTGGTGAACCGACCCAGCCGATGCACCGGCCGCGGGGGGGGCACCCCGGCCCGCTCCAGCATCCTCAGCAACGTGTGATCGAGAAAACCGCCCGCCGGCAGCACCGGCAACCCCGCCGGCTTGTCGATTACGTGCAGATCGCCGTCGTCGTACACCAGGCGCCACGCAGCAGGCACGGCCGGCTCCCGCCAGGGGGGACGCCGCCAGGCGAGGCGATCGCCCGCCGCAAGCCTCTGATCGGCCTCCAGCCGCTGGCCGTTTCTGGTGATCTCGCCGGCCTGCAGACGCCCCGCCCATTCCTGGCGATCGGAATGGGGATGGAGCGTGGCGTAGTACTCGAGTGCCGAAAGGCCGGCTGCCGCAGGCCCGATCCGGTCGCGGTAGGTCCAGCCCTTATTGAGGGCGGCCGGCAGCCAGTCCGCCGGCTCGCCGTCGTCAGTCGACAAGCCCGTGTTCGAGGGCATAGCGCACCAGTTCGGTGCGGCTGGAGGTGCCGGTCTTGATGAACAGGCGGCTCACGTACTTCTCGACGTTGCGGATCGAGGTCTCGAGACGCCGGGCGATCTCCTTGTTCATCATTCCCTCAGCCACCAGCTGCAGCACGCTGGCCTCGCGCGGCGTGAAGTCGAGCTTCACCTCCGGTGCGCTCTTCTTGGCACCGCCGGTGCCCAGCATCGAGCGGATCTCGGTGATCTGCTTGGCCATGGCACCGATGTCGGCATCGGCGAAGCGGGCAGCCTCCGCCAGCAGCCGCTCCTGGCGTCGCACCACGTTGTTGACGCGGGCCACCAGCTCATCGGGATCGAAGGGCTTGGGGATGTAGTCGTCGGCACCGGCCTGGAACCCGGCGATGCGGTCGGAGGTCATGCCCTTGGCCGTGAGGAAGATCACGGGGGTGCCGCCGAGCCGTTCGTCGCCCCGCAGACGCTTGAGCAATCCGTAGCCGTCGCAGCGGGGCATCATCACGTCGGTGATGACCACATCGGGCAGCAGCTCCTGGGCCACGGTCCAGCCCTCCTCGCCGTCGTTGGCGGTGGTCACCGCGAAGCCCTCGTCTTCCAGGTAGGCGCGAACGGCGGTGCGCAGGCCCGGCTCGTCATCCACCAGGAGCAGGCGCACCGGAGGGCGAGGGGCCTGCTCCTCCGGTGCGGAGGAGAGGGCACCTGCCTCGGCGCCGAGTTCAGGATCGAGTTCGGGGGTGCCGGCACTGCCGGCGGCGGTGGGGTTGGCCATGGCCCGAATCTATCGACGCGGAGCCGGAAGCACCTCCTCCCGCTCCTGCAACTGACCGCTGTAGCCCAGCTGTCGGGCCACACCGGTGAGGGTGGCGGGGTCGCGACCCGCCTGGGCCGGCTGGCAGACAGCCCACCAGATCAGGTGATCGAGGCGGTTGGAGCGCGTGAGCAGCCCGCCGGGATTGAGCTGGCGCACGAACAGATGGCGCTCATCGCCGGTGACCCGCATCGGCGCCGTGGGACTGCAACGCACGATGTCGGTGGCGATCGTGACCCGGTCGGAGGTCTGGGTCCAGAGCTGCACGCGCCAGAGGGCGGGATGGACCGCATCGGCCACCGGAGAGAACACCCCGATCGTCTCCTTGCCCTGGTGGCCGATCCTTTCCTGCAGCACCACCAGATCGGCGGGCCGAGGGGGGCCAGCCTCGGCAGCATCGTCGGCAATCGCCGCCTTCGCAGGGGTCGGGGCAGCCGGACGGAGTGGAGCGGCAGCGGGCGGGGCAGCCGCCGCGGGCAGGGGGGCCGCCGGGGTGGAGGGGACCAGTACGGCTCCCAGCAACAGAAGCGTCGCCGCAGGGCGCCAGGCAGTTGTCAGCATGGGGCCATGCTGGCCTATCTCGACCACCACGCCACCACCCCCTGCGATCCGGCCGTGGTGGCGGCGATGGCGCCCTGGTGGAGCCAGACCTTCGCCAATCCGGCCAGCCGCAACCACCGCCCCGGCCTTGAGGCCGCCGCCGCCGTGGAGAGGGCCCGCGGCCGGCTGGCCCGGGCCGTGGGCGCGGCGCCGGAGCAGGTGATCTTCACCAGCGGCGCCACCGAGGCCAACAACCTGGCCCTCAAGGGGGTGGCGGAGGCGGCCCTGACGCGGGGCAACCCCCGTCGCCGCATCGTCAGCGTGGTCACCGAGCACCGGGCCGTGCTCGATCCGCTGGCCTGGCTCCAGCGCCAGGGCTTTCCGCTGCAGCTGCTGCCGGTGGACGCCGATGGGCTGCTGGATCCGACCACGCTGGAGGCCGCCCTGGGCGACGACACCCTGCTGGTGTCGGTGATGGCGGCCAACAACGAAATCGGGGTGCTGCAACCCCTGGCGGCCATCGGGGCCCTCTGCCGGGCCCGGGGGGTGCTGTTCCATTGCGACGCCGCCCAGGCCGTGGGCCAGATTCCCCTCACCCTGGAGCCGCTCGGCATCGACCTGCTCAGCCTCAGCGGCCACAAGCTCTACGGCCCCAAGGGAGTCGGGGCCCTGGTGAAACGCCCGGAGGTGCCCCTGGCACCCCAGCTCCATGGCGGCGGCCAGGAGGGGGGCCTGCGGGCCGGCACGCTGGCCGTGCCCCTGATCGTGGGGCTGGGGGAAGCGGTGGATCTGGCCCTGGTCGACCGCGAAGCGCGGCGGCAGCGCCTGGGGGCCCTCCGCCAACGGCTCTGGCAGGGCCTCGCCGCCCTCGGCGACGTGCGTCGCAACGGCCATCCCGAGCAGCGCCTGGCCCACAACCTCAATGTCTGCATCGGCGGCGTCGATGGCCAGCGGCTGCACAGGCTGCTGCGGCGCAGCCTGGCCGTGAGCAGCGGTTCGGCCTGCAGCCAGGGCAGTCCCTCCCACGTACTGGCCGCCCTGGGCCGCAGCCGCCAGGAGGCGGCCGCCTCGATCCGCTTCGGCCTGGGCCGCGCCACTCAGCCCGCGGAGATCACGGCCGCCATCACCGCCGTAACCGGGGCGGTGGCCGAGCTTCGCCTTCCCCCCTAGCCTTGAATTCCAAGGCGTTCTGATCATGGCCCCCAGCAGCGGAGGCTTCGGCGGGCCCGCCATGACGCGCCTCAACATCGGGGCTGCCGTTCCCGACGGCTGGACCGCCTTCTGCAGGGCGCCCTGGAGTTGCGTGTTCTTCGCCCTGCGGCTCACCGGGGTGCAGC
>JBKDOV010000028.1:0-25586 GCA_046342815.1 Cyanobacteriota bacterium | reverse complement strand
GCCTTCACCGCCGATGACGGCTCCGCTGCGGAAATGGTGATGCCAGGCGACCGCATCAAAATGAGTGTGGAGCTGATCTGCCCGGTGGCGATCGAGCAGGGCATGCGCTTCGCCATCCGCGAAGGCGGCCGCACCATCGGTGCCGGCGTGGTCTCCAAAATCGTGGAGTGAGGCTGATCTAGCCTTGTTGGGATGGGTCCTGCCGGGCCCATCCCAACCCCCTCCATTCCGAGTGCCCGGTCGGTTCTCCGATCCGGCGGAACCTCGACAATCCAGTTTTCCCCGCGGCGCTTTTGCTCCGCCCTCCCCTCCTTGCCATGTCCACTGCCCTCTCCCAGCAGAAGATCCGCATCCGCCTGAAGGCGTTCGACCGCCGCATGCTGGATCTGTCCTGCGAAAAAATCATTGAGACCGCCGATCACACCGCTGCCACGGCGATCGGTCCGATCCCCCTGCCCACCAAGCGCAAGATCTATTGCGTCCTGCGCTCGCCCCACGTGGACAAGGACTCCCGCGAGCACTTCGAGACCCGTACCCATCGTCGGATCATCGACATCTACAGCCCTTCCTCCAAAACGATCGACGCGCTGATGAAGCTGGATCTCCCCAGCGGCGTGGACATCGAAGTGAAGCTCTGATCCAGGTACGGATCCCCCACCCAGCCGTCGGTGCTCTCCGCATCGACGGCTGGTCTGTTGTTTCTAGGATTCCTGGACCCGACTTCCGTTCATTGCACTTCCAGGCCAGGCTCCTTGCTGAAGCGCCTCCGGCACACTCCGGAACCGCCACCGCCCGGGGGGCCGGTCGTGAGTGAGCTCGCCGTCAGGGAACTGCCCCTGTTTCCCCTGCCCGATGTGGTGCTCTTCCCCCAGGAGGTGCTGCCCCTGCACATCTTCGAGCCGCGGTACCGGATGATGCTGCGCACCGTGATGGCCGAAGACCGTCGCTTTGGGGTTGTGCGCTGGGATCCCCAGGAAAACCGGATGGCCGAAGTGGGCTGTTGTGCCGAGATTCTCCACTCCCAGACCCAGGAAGACGACCGCAGCAACATCGTGACCCTGGGCCAACAGCGCTTCCGGGTGCTCGACATCGTGCGGGACACCCCCTTCCGGGTGGCGATGGTGAGCTGGATCGAGGATGAGGTGAGCAACAGCCATGACGAGCTGGCCACACTCACCGTGGAGGTGACCCAGGCCCTGCGCGACGTGGTGGAGCTGACCGGGAAACTGATCGGCAAACCGGCCAGCCTGCCCTCCGATCTGCCCGACCTCCCACGCGAACTTTCCTTCTGGATCGGTGCCCACCTCGGCGGTCCGGTGGCGGACCACCAACAGGCGCTGCTGGAAATCACCGACACGGGCGAACGCTTGCGCCAGGAATTCGAACTGCTCGACCAGACCCGCCGCCAACTGGCGGCCCGCACGGTGCTCAAGGACACCTTCGGCACCTTCGCCGACGAGGACAGCCTCTGACATGGCCTGGAACCTCTTCGCTGGCCTTCCTCCGGTGGCCCTGGGCCTTGGAGTGGCCGGGCTGATTGCGGCAACCCTCTGGACGAAACGGGATCGGCGGTATCAGGGCTCCGGCAGTGTGGCCGATGCCTATGACCGCTGGACCGAGGACCAACTGCTCGAGCGGCTGTGGGGGGAGCATGTGCACCTGGGCCATTACGGCAGGCCGCCCCAGGCACGGGATTTCCGGGCTGCCAAGGAAACCTTCGTGCACGAGCTGGTGCACTGGAGCGGGCTCGATCGCCTGCCGCCGGGAAGCAAGATCCTCGACGTGGGCTGCGGCATCGGGGGCAGCGCCCGCATCCTGGCCCAGGACTACGGCTTTGACGTTCTGGGCATCAGCATCAGCCCCGCCCAGATCGAGCGCGCCCGGGCGCTCACGCCGGAGCGTCTCAGCCGCTGTCGCTTTGCGGTGATGGATGCCCTGGCGCTGGAGCTGCCGGATGGGGACTTCGATGGCGTCTGGAGCGTGGAGGCCGGCCCCCACATGCCCGACAAGCAACGCTATGCCGATGAACTGCTGCGGGTGTTGCGGCCGGGGGGGCTGCTGGCCGTGGCGGACTGGAACCGCAGAGATCCCGCCGACGGGGAGATGAATCGGGTGGAACGCTGGGTGATGCGCCGGTTGCTGGACCAGTGGGCCCACCCGGAATTCGCCAGCATCGCTTCGCTGCGCCGAAACCTGGAACAGAGTGCCTGGGGCGCGGGAATCCGGATCGAAACCGGCGACTGGAGCACCGCCACCCAACCCTCCTGGATCGACTCCATTCTCGAGGGCTTCCGCAGGCCCGGAGCCATCCTCAGCCTCGGACCCAGGGCCGTTCTGCAGGGACTGCGCGAAACACCCACCCTGCTGCTGATGGACTGGGCCTTCCGCACAGGGCTGATGCGCTTCGGGGTGTTCCGCGGCGTCAAGCCGGCTCCTCCGTCGCCAGGTTCGTGAGCGGGTAGGAGCCGAACAGGGCCAAACGCTCACAGAGGGGGCGGAGCTGGCCCAGGGCAACCTCCAGGGGAGGCAGGCCCTGAGCCAGCTCCAGATCCACGAAGAAGATGTATTCCCCCATCTCGCGCTTCGAGGGTCGCGACTCGATCCGGCTCATGTTGAACCCTTCGCGAGCGAAACAGCCGAGGGCCTCAAGCAAGGCTCCGGGCTGGTTGGAATGCAGGGAGAAGGCCAGGCTGGCCAGGGGCCCTTCCACGGAGCGGGCTCCTCGGCGCAGCAGCAGGAAACGGGTGCAGTTCCCGGGCACGTCATTGATGGGGTAGGCAAGCACCTCCAGGCCGTGCTCCAGGGCGGCCTGGCGGGAAGCGATGGCGGCCCGGAAGCGACTGCCCTTCACCATGCGGGCCGCCTCCGCCGTGGAACTGGTGGGGAGCTGCAGAGCGCCGGGCAGCTGCTCCCCCAGCCACAGGCTGCACTGGGCCAGGGCCTGGGGGTGGGAGAGCACCTCACTGATCCCCTCCAGCGAACCGCTACCCATCAGGGCATGGCGGATCGGCAGCACCAGGGCCCGGCCCACGGTCAGGTCGGGGTGCTCCCAGAGGGCATCGAGGCAGGAGGTCACACCGCCTTCGACGGAGTTCTCCACCGGCACCACGGCCGCCTCACAGCGGCCGGCCGCCAGGGCCTGGATCACCGGACGGATGCCGGACTGGGGCAGGAACTCGACCTCATCGAGGCCCTCCAGCGCGGCCAGATGCCGGGCTGCCTGCTCGCCATAGGTGCCGACAGGGCCGAGGAAGGCGATACGCATGGCGAAGGAGCGTGAACAGGGGGGCCGATAGGATCATGCCCTGCCGGCCCTCAGGAGATGCCCCTGGCCTTCCGTGCCAGCCAGCAACTGACGCTTCCGGTGAAGAAGCATGCCCACCGGCTGGGGGAGTATCTCCAGGACGAACAACGGGTGGTGGCAGCACTGCTCGATCCGCGCCAGCTGGTGCAGCTGGGGCCGGGGCACTATCGCTACACCGTGACCCGGGTGGAGGTGTTCCAGCTGCAGATCCAGCCGATCGTGGATCTCCAGGCCGACCACCACGACGGCAGGCTGGAACTGCGGGCGCTGGATTGCCACCTGGAGGGCCTGGGGCTGGTGGAGGACTTCCGCCTGCAGCTGAACTCCTGGCTGGCAGCCGCCGAAGAAGGACTGGAGGGCGAAGCCTCCCTGGCCGCCACGGTGAGCCAACCGCCGCTGTTGCGGCTGATCCCCCCCCGCTTGCTGGAGGCCACCGGTCGATCGGTGCTGAGCGGAATCCTCCTGGGGATCAAATCGCGGGTGGGCCAGCAGCTGCTGGCGGATTTCAACAGCTGGTGCGAAGGGAACCCAGAAAACTGAGCCGATGCAGAGGGGTGGGGCCCAGCTCCACCAATGCCTGACGGTGCTGGAGGGTGCCATAGCCCGCATGGCGCTCGAGGCCATAACCGGGGAAGCGATCACTCAGCCTGTGGAGCAGCGCATCCCGCTCCTGCTTGGCCAACACGCTGGCGGCGGCGATGGCGGCGCAGCGGCCATCGCCGCCCACCAAGGTCACCTGGGCACCGCGCCAGGGGCGCAGCGGGAGATTGCCATCCACCAGCACGAGCTCCGGCGATCTTGCCAGGCGCCGCAGGGCCCGCAGCATCGCCCGCTCGGTGGCCACCCGAATGCCGGCACTGTCGATTTCGGCAGCACTGGCCTGCCCGAGGGCCCAGCCCAGGGAATGATGCTGAATCAACGGCACCAGGGCCTGGCGCTGGCGGCGGCTGAGCTTCTTGCTGTCGGTGAGACCAGCCTGGGCCAGGGGCTCGATGGCGGGGAAGGGCAGGACCACCGCCGCTGCGAACACCGGACCGAACAGACAACCCCGCCCGACCTCATCGACCCCGGCACAGAGGGCAGGGTCGAGACCCTGCCAGGGATCTTCACCGACAGCAGGCAGGGCCTTGGCCAAACGGTTCTGCTTGGTCAGTGGCTGGCGGAAGAGCGGCGGCGGCGACGGCGGGGTTCGCCCGAGTCGTCGGCGGGCTCGCCCCCATCCACCCCGGTTTCAGGGGCGGTGGCAGCAGACACCTCGACGGCCAGGGAGGCGGGCACAACCGAGGCAGCGGAAGCAGCCGAGGCAGACCTGGAGTGGGAGGCGCGACGGGGGGTGATCGGCACTTCCACGGTGACCACCTCCGGCTGGCTGTAGACGCCGGGCAATTCGAGCGGCAGAGGCGTGATCTCCACCACCGGCAAGGGGGCCGCAACAGCGGCGCTGGCCTCAGGGGATCCCCCCTGCTCGCCGGAGCGCCCCTCGCCGCCGCGGCCGCGACGACGACGGCGCGAGCTACTGGCCGCCAGCTGCTGGCGGGCTTCCTCCAATACGGATTCCGCATCGGCATCGGGGCGGACCACCCGCACCATCAGGTTGTCGCCGGTGGGCGCCGGATCGAGCAACAGGGCGGGATTGAGGCCCATCCAGCCATACACGAGTTCCTGGTCGGGTTCCATGGGGACCGCCACCAGCTCCAGATCGGACCGACGGGGGCCCGCTTCGCCCCCGGCACCGGCACCGGCACCGGCACCAAAGCTGCCGGAAGCCTCGGATTCCTGCGGGGGAAGGATCGGCACCGCCACCAGCGGGGCCTCCAGGCCGTAACCGGAGCCGGAGCCAGCGGAGCTTTCCGAGACCTCACCACCGCGCCCACCGCGGCCACCACGCCGACGGCGGCCACCGCCACCGGAGACGTCCGCAGCCGCTGGGCTGGCCACCTCGGCCCGGGCGGAGGCGGCAGAACGCACCAGGCCGGAAACGGTGGCCAGAGGTTGGAGGGTGTCCCTGCCGGGAAGCACGGCCACATGGCCGAGGCCTCCGCAACTGGGGCAGGCGCGACCGAACAGTTCGTAGATATTCTGGCCCTGGCGCTTGCGGGTGAGCTCCACCAGGCCCAGTTCCGTGAGCTGGGCGATCTGGGGGCGGGCCGAATCGTGGCGCACCGCCTGGGTGAAATGCTCGAGCAGCTGCAGCTGATCGCGACGGGACTCCATGTCGATGAAGTCGATGACCACAACACCACCGATGTTGCGCAGCTTCAGCTGACGGGCGATCTCCACCGCCGCTTCACAATTCGTCCAGAGAACGGTTTCCCTGGCATTCGCAGACCGGGTGAAGGATCCGGAGTTGACGTCAATGACAGTGAGAGCCTCGGTGGGCTCGATGATCACGTAGCCGCCGGAGGGGAGGTCTGCCCTGGGCTTAAGGGCATCGCGGATCGCCGCATTGACGCGGTAGTGCTCAAGTATCTCGGTGGATTCGTTGTGATACTCGACCAGCAGATTCGCCTGGTCGGCCCCCAGGAAGGCCTGCACCCTTGCCACGGCATCGGGGGTATCAACCACCACCCGCAACACTTCGGGACTGTAGAAATCGCGAAGAACCCGATGGATGAAATCCTCGTCGCGGTTGAGCAGCACCGGCGGGCTGGCCGTCTCCGCCGCCTGCTGAATCGCCTCCCATTGGCGCAGCAGCGCCTCGAGGTCGTCGATCAGCAGCTCTTCACTGATTCCCTCTGCTTCGGTGCGGATCAGCAGACCGGCACCCGGTGGCTTGATCAGCACCCCAAGGGCACGAAGCCGATTTCGCTCGTTCTCCCCATTGATGCGCCGGGAGATGTTCACCCCCTGGCCATGGGGCTGGAGCACCAGGAAACGACCCGGCAGGGAGAGGTTTCCGGTGAGCCGGGGTCCCTTGGTGCCCGTGGGCTCCTTCATCACCTGGACCAGGACCTTCTGGCGGGGTTCCAGCAACTCCGTGATCCCGGCACCGCCCTTTCGGAGGCGCAGGGGGCCGAGATCGGTGATGTGAATGAAACCGTTTTTCTCGCTTTCGCCGATATTCACAAAGGCGGCGTCGATACCCGGCAATACGTTCTCGACGGTGCCGAGGTAGACGTCACCGATCTGGTAGCGGCCCTGGGCCACCACCAGCTCATCGACACGTTCGTCGTTGAGCACGGCGGCGATCCGCAGCTGCTCAGCGATGACGATCTGCTGGGGCATGGAGGAAAAGTTGGGCTCAGTGGAGCCCTGCCGGTTGGCAGGAGGAGGGCTGCGCCTGAGGATCAGTGGGGATCGGACAGGAGTCCCGGGGAGGGGAGCTCATGCCAGAAGGGCCAATCAGCGGCCGCAGCGATAAATGGTTTGGAAAAACTCTCTGACCGCCACGACTCGCCAGGGCGGATCGAGTGGGTCAAAGGATCAGAAAGCTGAATCCTGGGCGAAAGAATCCAATCGCAGGCAATGGAGCCAACGAAGGAATCAGGAAGCCATGGATGACTGAATTGCATTGCATCAAGGCAATGCCGAAGACCGAACTCTGGTTGGAATCAGCGGTGGTGCGCTTCCGGTCAGGAGCTCCTAGAAAGCAACCTTGCGAGAAAGCGTTGGACCGGAATGGATCGAAGGTTGAACCTCTAGATCCATCTGCCGTCCTGGTGGCAACTTAGCACGTGCGCAGGAGCAGAGAGCGCCGCTGCACCTGAGCGAGCTCCAGGGGCCGGCCCAGGCTTTCCGCCAGCCAGTGCATGACCTGTTCGGGCCGCAGGCTGCGGCCCTGGGGATCCACCAGCGCCTCCAGCTCACACACCGCCGCCCCTGTCTGGTCGCTGCAGGAGGCCAGGGAGAGGAGATAAGGGCGGCAGTCCCGCTCACGGGCGCGCCCTTTCTTGTCGGTATCCCTCCAGATCAGCTGCTCGGCCCCCAGCAGGGTGGCGATGGCGGAGGCCACCCCCGTCGCCCAGTCGTCGGCCTCCGCGCCGGCAGCGGGCAACAGGCGGAAGCGCCAGTGGGCCGCCGCCAGTTCCTGGGAGAGGCTGGGCCCGTGCACCGGCACCGCCGCCACCGAGAGCAGACGCAACTCCGCCGGCAGCTCCCGCTGCAACGCCTCGCGCACCGCAGCCGGCTCCACCGGCTCGACGAATTCCAGATCCAGCCATTCCCCAAGACCCTCCACCCCCAGGGGCAGGGCCAGGGCCAGCTGCAGCCTCGGCAGGGGGTGGAAGCCACCGGTGAAACTCACGGGCACGCCGCTGCGGCGCAGGGCCCGCTCCAGCAGCCGCACGGTATCGAGGTGGCTGATCAACGCCAGGGAGCCGGTCTTGGCGAAACCGAAACGGAGCCGCTCCACCCGTTCGCTTGCAGGAGCCCGCTGGGGCAGCTGGGGCGGCACCGGCGGTGGGGGCAGGACCACGTTGTGACCCAGTTCGGGACCACAGACGCCGCAGCTGCTGCAGCCTTCAAACGAACAATCGGGCACGACGGCAGCCGCCAGGGCCCGCTTGAGGTCCTCGGCGAGCCACGCCTTCTCCACACCGCTGTCGATGTGGTCCCAGGGCAGGGGCTGACGACAGAAGACGTCGAGGTCATCGGCCGCCAGCGCCTGTTCCGCCGCCTGCCAGCCGCCCAGCTCCAGGGCCCGGTAGCGCCCCCCCAGACCCGCCGCCTCAATCGCGCCGGTCCAGGCGGCATGGGTGCTTTCGGCAGACTCGAACCAGGCATCCAGGCCCGCCCCCGCCCGCCAGGCCGCTTCGATCACCGGGGCCAGGCGCCGGTCGCTGCGGCCCACGAAATCCTCCACCGCCGAGAGGCGCACATCGGTGAAGTTGGTCTTCAGGCCACGGAGCTGACGCAGGGCCGAGCGCAGCAACTGCTGGCGCCGCACAAATTCAGCGGTGGAGACGCTGTGCCACTGAAAGGGGGTGTGGGGCTTGGGGGTGAAGTTGCTGATCGTCAGATTCAGCTCCAGCCGCCCCAGATCGCGGCACTGCTGCTGCAGGGCGCGGCAGGTGTCGGCGATCCCGAGCACATCGGCATCGGTCTCCCCCGGCAGGCCGATCATGAAATAGAGCTTCACCTTGCGGTAGCCGGTTTCCATCGCGGTGCGGATGCCCCGCAACAGCTCCTCATCGGTGAGCCCCTTGTTGACGATGTCGCGCAGCCGCTGGGTGCCGGCCTCCGGCGCGAAGGTGAGTCCGGCCCGGCGGGTGCCGCCGAGGATGTGGGCGATGTTCCGGTCAAAACGGTCCACCCGCTGGCTCGGGAGGGTGAGACTCACGTTCTTGTCAGCGAGCCGATTGCGAAGCTCCACGCCCACCGCCGGCAGGGCCAGGTAGTCGGAGCAACTGAGCGAAAGCAGGGAGAAATCGCTGTAGCCGGTGCGGCGCATACCCTCCTCCACCGCCTCGATCACCTCCTCGGGTTCCACGTCGCGGGCCGGGCGGGTCAGCATCCCCGGCTGACAGAAGCGGCAGCCGCGGGTGCAGCCACGGCGGATCTCCACCGTGAGGCGGTCGTGCACCGTCTCGATGTGGGGCACCAGACCCATGGCGTAGTGGGGCATGGGGGTGGCGGTGCGGCGCAGGATCCGCGCCGGCAGGCCGGGTTCGAGGGGCTGAATGCTGACCCCATCCGGGCCGGGGCCGTAGAGGCAGGGCACGTACACCCCCGGCACCTGGGCCAGGTCGCGCAACAGATCACGGCGCGACAGGCCCGTCGCCCTGCCCTCCGCCACCACCAGACCGATCTCCGGCAGCAGCTCCTCGCCATCGCCGAGGGCGAGAAAATCGAAGAAGGCGGCGAAGGGCTCCGGATTGCTGGTGGCGGTGGGGCCGCCGGCAAAGATCAGGGGGGGAGCCTCGGGGTCGGAGAGGGGCAGATTCCCCCGTTCATCCGCCCGGATCGGGATGCCCGCCAGGTCGAGCATCTCAAGGATGTTGGTGGCACCGAGCTCGTAGCTGAGGCTGAAGCCGAGGATGTCGAAAGCCGTCAGGGGCCGCCGACTCTCCACTGCAAACAACGGATCCCCCCGCTCGCGCAGCCGGGCCGCCAGGTCAGGGGCGGGCAGATAGGAACGATCACAGAGCTGGCCTGGAACGGCGTTCAGGATCGAATAGAGAAGGATGTGGCCGAGATTGCTCGCCCCCACCTCGTAGACCTCGGGGTAGGTGAGGGCCCAGCGCACCGCCGCCCCAGGCCAGGCCTCCGACCAGTCACGCGGCACGACCCCGAGTTCATTGCCGAGGTAGCGGGCCGGACGGGAGATGTCGCGATCCACCAGGGCGTCGAAATCGACGGGCGCATCGGCAGGGGCTGCAAGGGGCGCATCGACGGGCGCAGGGGTCAAGGCGCTCATGGCGATCATGGCCCGATCGTATGCAGGGGCAAAGCAGCGGGCAGCAGGGGCAGGAGGGCGGCATAGGAAGATGCCTGCCATCTCTGCTGTCCCCCCGTCCCGTGGTCCAGGTCAACGGCAACTACCTCAAGCTCAAGGCGGGCTATCTGTTCCCGGAGATCGCCCGGCGGGTCAAGACGTTCAGCGAAGCCAACCCCTCGGCCCCGATCATCAGGCTCGGCATCGGCGATGTGACCGAGCCCCTGCCGGAGGCCTGCCGCAACGCCATGAAGGCTGCCATCGATGAGATGGGCACCCGCGAGGGCTTCCACGGCTATGGCCCGGAGCAGGGCTATCTCTGGCTGCGGGAAGCGATCGCCAACCACGACTTCCAGGCCCGCGGCTGCCAGATCAGCGCCGAGGAGATCTTCGTCTCCGACGGCTCCAAGTGCGACAGCAGCAACATCCTCGACATCCTGGGCGAGGGCAACCGCATCGCCGTGACCGACCCGGTGTACCCGGTGTACGTGGACAGCAACGTGATGGCGGGGCGTACCGGCGACGCCGATGACTCCGGCCGCTACGGCGGCCTCACCTACCTGCCGATCACGGCCGACAACGGCTTCACCGCCCAGATCCCGAGCGAAAAGGTGGATCTGATCTACCTCTGCTTCCCCAACAACCCCACCGGGGCCGTCGCCAGCAGGGAGCAACTGAAGCAATGGGTGGACTACGCCCGCACCAACGGGGCCCTGATCCTGTTTGATGCCGCCTACGAGGCCTTCATCCAGGATCCGGCGCTGCCCCACTCCATCTATGAGATCGAGGGGGCGCGGGAATGCGCGATCGAGTTCCGCTCGTTCTCCAAGAACGCCGGCTTCACCGGCACCCGCTGCGCCCTCACCGTGGTGCCCCGGGGGCTGATGGGCACCGACGCCCATGGGGAGAAGGTGGAGCTGTGGCCGCTGTGGAACCGGCGCCAGTGCACGAAGTTCAACGGCGTGAGCTACATCGTGCAACGCGGTGCCGAAGCGGTGTATTCCGCGGAGGGCCAGGCCCAGGTGCAGGCCCTGATCGCCTTCTACATGGAGAACGCCGCGATCATCCGACGCGAGCTGGCGGCGGCAGGCCTGGAGGTCTACGGAGGGGAGCAGGCCCCCTACGTGTGGGTGAAGACCCCCGAGGGCATCGATTCCTGGGGCTTCTTCGACCTGCTGCTGAGCAAGGCGAACGTGGTCGGCACCCCCGGCAGCGGTTTCGGCGCCGCCGGCGAGGGTTACTTCCGCCTCTCCGCCTTCAACAGCCGCGCCAACGTGGAAGAGGCGATGAGCCGCATCAAGGTGGCGCTGAAGGGCTGAAAACGCCTACTTCAACGAACGGCAAAGGTTCCAGAATGGCGGCAGCCCACTGGTGGCTTCCGCCAGAGGCGGAAGATCTGCAGGATTGGCCCCATCTCCGGGGTATTGCGTGTGAGCCATTGTTGACATGGCTTGCAACCAGCGTCTGGGACTCAGGGCAGGGGCCTCCTGCGGATCCGTGGCTGGAAGATGATTCCTGGCATGGTCAAACGCGGCCTGGATTCCGATGCCGTTGCTGTCCTTGAAGGCCAGCAGATCGCGTCCGAGCGCCGAGCTCAGAACCGCAATATTGCTCCAGGCCTGAAGGTTGAACAGGTGTTCATGCCGCAGGCTTGCATCGGCTGCACAGGAAAGAGGTGATCCGTCAGCACGGAATTGCTTCGCCAGGAGCCCAGGGAGGTTGTCGAACACCTGGGCCACAACATTCCTGCGGCCTCGGTAGGCAGCAA
The DNA here is from genome assembly GCA_046342815.1 of Cyanobacteriota bacterium. Taxonomy (GTDB): domain Bacteria; phylum Cyanobacteriota; class Cyanobacteriia; order PCC-6307; family Cyanobiaceae; genus Cyanobium. The sequence goes on along the minus strand of JBKDOV010000028.1, from coordinate 14,141 downwards.
TGGCCAGCATCAGCAGGTGGTACCACGTACAGGCAGGGTTGGCACTGTGGTGCTGCAGGAAGGTGGAGCTGTCGGAGGCAAGCCAGCCGAGAAAGGCATCAAACCATTCGTCAAGCTGCTGAGACTCGGACAGCAAAAAGCCACCACTGCGTTGCAGAAGGGTGATGGCATCCAGCAGCGGATAGAAGTCGCGAAAATCAATCGCAGCGTCCAGGACGTTCCGGTTCGGATCTACGGAGGAGAGACGGGCATAGGCCCCATCCGGGATCATTGCCGTGGCGGGGTCGATGAACCAGCTGCGCAACATTTTCACGGCATGGTCGCGCGAGGCCTGACTGCCATTGAGCTGGCCATCCAGTGCCAGAGCGCAGACGCAGTCGATCATCAATTGCAGCCGGGCGCGGTCGTAGTACTGGGCCACATCTCCACAGAGCGGCGCCGCTGATCCGAGCAGGCCGGTGCGGTTCAGTGTGCTTTCGCTGCCGGCGAGGCTCTGCCAATGAGGTACGGCATTCACGTAACTGAGCCTCGGCGCACCTGGCAGAGGCTCTGGTTTGTCCGCCACGCTGATTGGTGGCACGGAACGTGCATTGGCGGCGATGACGGAGAGACCCGGGATTGACTCCTCCCCGGCGCTGAGTCCTGCCCAGCAGCGAAGCGTCTGCTGCTGCAAGGCATCGCCAATCAGCTGCATATCGAGTTTGCGCGCATAGGTGCGAATGGCATCCCTGCGGTCCTGGAGGCGCGCACTCGGGGGTGAGCCAAGCCGGTAGGCCCAGCCAGCCTGCACCAGCCGGGCGCGATCGGATCGCAGGGAGGAATCAAACCCTTCCCACCCACAAGGATGCCCTGCCTCCTCAAGCCACGGGCCGGCCAGGCCCAGGCCGAGCCGACCGATCAGATCGGTTTCGCTGCCGGTTGTGGGACGACGCATGGCGTCGTACGGAGGTGTTACCTGGCGCGCGAAACCCAGAAACGGCAGTCCGTCAGGCAATGGCGGCTGATCGGGGCTTCGCAAGAGCACCCGACCGTCGCCCGCGAATGCGGTAGGAATCGCGATGTAGGCGAGATTGGGCAGATCAAGCAGAGGACGGATCACATCCCAGGAATCGCGGGTCAAGAAGCAGCCCGCATCACAAGGGAAGACCCAGGGCGCGTCACGCCAACCCTCGGTCAAAGCAAAGTTGCAAGCGTCATTGTGGTTGCAAAGGTAGAGACTTTTGGCTCGTCCAATATAGTCAAGCACCTCAGACTGATCGGATTTTGACTGCTGGTCGATGCGAGGATTCCAAGGATGAAGTTCTTGCGGCACGGCCCCAATGTCGGTCCAGCATCGCGAATAGGCCCCAGCTTCAAATGGGATCTCCACCCAGTTCTGCCGGTACTGCTCGAGCAGAGAAATCAGCTCCTGCCGAACCACAGGATCTGCGATGCGATTGAGTAGCCAGCGTTTTTCAAGCCCAGAATGCGGCTCCTCATACTCAAGGATAAACTTGAGCTGGTCCTGGGATACGCCTGAAGTACCGATGGCCGCCTGTGAATTGCCGTCAATGATTCGATACAGAATCGCCTGGAATGCAGCTCGTTGATCTTGATGCCCAGAAGCGGCACTCTCCCTGCCAGGCAGGGCAAACATCTGGCGCAACGATGAGCGCAGGCGAAGAGGCATTTCGGGAAGGCTTGGAATGGGTTGAAGTGTGCGTTTGAAGTGGCTCAGAGAGCCGCCAGCAACCAGGATCGATGATCGTTGATGGCGCTCACTCCGGAAGCAGGCTGCGGGGAAGGGGGTTTTTGGTCTGCCAAGCGTGGGCTTTCGGCCGGCACTGATACAGAAGGTTGCTGGCCGTGAACGAACAGAAAGGCTTGTTCCAATTCGTCCTGCAGTTCCTGCACCTGCAACTGGAGAAGGTCATTGCGTCCACGAAAAGCGACAAGTTGGTGCTGAAGCTTCCGATCTTGTTCGGCCATGCGATTCAGAATCACATCTTTCTCCAGAAGCCGCAACTCAAGATCTTCGACACACGCCGTGTGACTGTCCTGCGTCTGCCGAGCGGGTTCCAGCATAGAACGGAGGCCTGCAATCTGCTCCTGCAGGCTGATCAACTGTTCCTGCTTATCACGATCGGCAAGGAAGACTGCTTCCAGCTCCTCCTGCAACTCAACACGCTGGATACCAAGCAATTCAGCCCGTTGTCGGCTTGCCGAGATCTCCTGCTTGAGGGAATCTTTTTCGCCACCGACACAGGCAAGGTCATGGCGGAGCTGATCCAACTCGGCAACTCGGGCCGTCTCCTGAAGCTGCAGTTCCTCCACACGCCTCTGGTGATCGTCCCGGCTCTGCTCGGCCTGGGCCAGCACCTCCGCCCGCACACTCAGCAGGTGCTCCAACTCAGCCGTGCGCTGCTGCAGGGCTCCCTTTTCGCCACCCACCCAGGCGAGGTCCTGGCGCAGCTGATCCAGCTCGGCAGCTCGCGCCGCCTCCTGAAGCTGCAGTTCCTCCGCACGCCTCTGGTGCTCGTCCCGGCTCTGCTCGGCCTGGGCCAGCGTCTCTGCTCTCACACGGAGCTGCTGTTCGAGTTCAGCCGTGCGCTGTTGCTGGGCATCGATGGCTTCCTCAGCCGAGCGAATCCTGGACCCCAGCTGATCATTCTGGACGAGACGATCTGAAACATGCTGCCGAAGCCTCTCGTTGTTGCGAGATTTGTCCTCCAGCTGTCGAGTGAGGCTCTGGATTTCATCGTGCAGTGCCGACTGCCCCGCCGCAAAGGTCTGCTGCTGAAACGAAAGCTGATCGGCAATCTCAGCTGCCCGTTGGCCAGCGACCAAAGCTTGCTGCTCTGCCTGCAGGAGCGAGTCGCGTAGCTGCTGGATGACAGACCTGGAGTCCTGATGTTCAGCGTTGAGGACTTCAACCTCCTGCTTCAGACCCTCGTTCTCGACCTCGAGCACGCGCAGGTGCTCAAGGCCCAGGCTGCGCAGTTCGCGGCAGTAGTCGCCGAGAGCTGCAAGACTGCTGTGGAGAGTGTTCGGTTCCACGACCAACCCATATGCCCAATGCTACACTGCATGACCGGTACAGGCTCCAATCTGCAGCGTCAGCTGGCCTTGCTCGGTGTTGAGCTGCAGCCCTCTGCGCCAGACTTAGGACAGCATGAAGACAGCACGCCCATCACGCGGGAGGGATTGGCCTACGCGGAGCTGATCCGATGCTGGCAGGATCAGCTAGTGAGCAGCCCCAACAGCACCCAGAACGTCGTACGGCAATTGCTCGATCACCTGACGGAGCAGCAATGCCTGACTGGCTGGGACCGTTGGGCAGCGATGCTGCTGTCCGGAGCCCTGCCTGTTACCGAAGGACAGAAGAGGTTTCCCATTCTCTCAAGCCCGCTGGATCCAACCGCTATTTCGCCAGGACAGTTATTCGGGGCTGCTGTGGCAATGGCAAGGCTTGGTGGAGTCTCTTCAGCAACTCTGGCGATGGGATGGCTATTGATGCCGCCATCCTCCGCATGCAGCGAATCTCCCGCTGTTCTGGAGGATCTATGCTCCGCGGTCATAACGTCGGCTCTTGAAGGCAACCGGTCAAGCATCTCTAACTCTCCCCTCTCATCCTATGAGGGGTGGACGCGTCAGTATGAACTTTGCGTCAAACTGAAAATGATCGCCCAATCCGTGGTAGAGCCAGCTGACTCCACTACGGAAGCTACAGCATTGGCTTTGCTCAATCTTGCCAATCAATTCAGAACCGATGATCGCGAAATCGGAGAGCAAACAACAACACCATTTGAGGTGGAGATATGGACCGCCGAATCCATTCGACTACTAAAGCTAGGGGATCGAACCAAAGCTTATGCACAACTAAACGAATTGGCGTATCGGATTCCGGTTGCAACACCCACGAATGCGGATCCGGCCGCATGGCACCAATTGATGATCAACGCATTGACACAGTCAGTGCCCGAAGCCCCTCGCCTGACGTTGGTTGAAAGCAAGTCCTTACCAAGAACAGGGCACCACTATCTGAGGCGCCTTCTGGAGACAACGCATCACGATGGATTTACATATTGTGAATACTACCAAGAACCGGGGTGCTGCAAGCGCAGCCCATGCCTCGCCGAGGCCTATTGGAGCCATGCGAGGGAGCAAGGCATTGACCATCTACGATTAGTCAAGTCACACGACTTTCAGTTAGACGATCCAATCTACGAGCCGCCCGCCGGTGTTGTTCGACTCGTGCAGATCAGACAGCCACTGGATCTTCTGGCGAGCTGGATTGAGCTACACCACGTCCAGGCCAACCGCCCCCTACTGGAAAATCATGGTATTTCTCCAGCAAGAATCTACCTGTATCACGAAAAGGCATTACTTGATACTGCTTGGCGGATCATCGACGAATCAGGGCACTGCATCTCAACGACCCAGGCGATGGAATGGCTGACATCAAAAGAATCTTATATTATCGAGTTCCTGAACAAGTGGCTTCCAGAATGCCAACCATTTCCCTTACATGATCCAGCGCCTGGCCTCCGAGGAACCTACGTACTGCGCTATGAGGATCTCGATGATGCCTCAACAGCTTTGAGCATGCTGGGACGACGGACAGATTCTGTACCAAACTCATCCCCCGCAACAAAATACACCCCGCGCCAAGGTGCATTGCTGGAGCGCCGTTCCAAGCGCGTAAGCTCATTGCTGACCGAAATGCTGCCGCAACTTATGGATGCAGAGAGACGCATCCTGCACCAGGCTATTAACTTTCAGCCACTGATTCGCTACTCGAGCACGCAGACTGCTTAGCATTGCCGCGACTTAGTCCCAGAACTCAACTCCCTGCCGAACGCGTCATTCCACAGGCCCACAGCGGCATGGACTTGACAAGCGAACAAAGCCACACTATGGTGAAAGATAATCTAGGATTCACCAATGAGACTCGAAGAGCTGATTGAATCAATCGCAGCCTCAGCTGACATTCCTCGTGATGTGGCAAGAAAAAGTATTGTCGCCTCACTTGAGACGCTCAAAGAATTAATCGAAAGGGGCGAAGACTTCACTTCCCCAATTATAAGCTTTACGGCAGATACCAACAAAACCACCGGCAGGCGTATCGCTCGTATGTGGATCCCAGAGAAGAAGCCTTAGCCTCTCTTGCCCCCACAACCTGGCTACAAGCCAATGGGTTGCCAGCAATCGTGCAAGTCATCGAGACTCAATCCGTCTCCACTCTGATTTAGCCATATGAAAGAGATTCATCTTCATGTTGGCTTGCACAAAACAGGAACCACATCCCTACAAAAGTTCTGCGCGTCTAAGAGCGCAGAACTTTTCGCTGGGGGAATTTTTTATCCCGATTTATCCTGGCCACCAGGATCAAAATGGGATGGCAACGCCTCAGTTTCTATACAGTCAGTCTTTTCCGACCGCACTCATTATTTACTAGACACGACTGACTCAAAGGAAAAGCTTGGGGCTTCAGAGATTCTTCATAAGCTAGAAACCAAGCGCCCTCATGGGGCAACAGTGATCAGCGCTGAGGCCATTTCCGCGCTTAAGCCCGATGAGCTTCAAGATCTAAGAAACTTTCTCACGAAAGACTGCGGATTCGAAAGAATAGTTGTTTACCTTACTGTGCGCGAATATTACTCTTTTCTTTGCTCCGATGTTCAGCAGCGCATCAAAATGGGCTATCCCTGCATGCATGACATCAGAGAAGGCTTATATTCTTTGCCAAAAGCATCGCAAAGAGTGAGGAATATTGCCAAGGCATTTGATGGACACGATATGGTCTTTATCGACTTTGGCGAGGCCAAGGCCAATGGAGGCATTGAGAATGCTTTTTTTGATGCGTTCAACAAGACTAGTCGGAAGACATCTTACGAACTAAAACCCGATAGCACGACTATCCTATTGAACGAATCGCTTGGGAATATTACGACGCGAATTATGGATTTCTACAATGAACTGAAACCTTATGATACCGACACAGTAAGACAAGCCGAAACCATTGGCCTAGCAAAGCTGAAACAAATTGATGACTTGATTCCCAATCAAAGCCGCTTTTTACTGACGTCAGATGAGTTGGCTCAATGCCTAGATTTTATCGAAAGCGAGAATAGCCAGCTAAACAGCGTAACGGGTTACAACCTGACCGTCGACACAGCCAAGACGGCAAAGCCAGTAAGCCGAGGTGATGCACTATGCTTTTTGGTGGAAGGCGTACTGAAAGCTCTTTAGCTAAAGCGCCTCAATAAACTCATTAAGAGTATCCGAAAAAGTTGTAATACAAAGGGACTTTAAAGCCCTTCGTTCTCGTAAGTACTCATAAGCATGACCAACCTTGGCGATAAACTGGGAATCAGAAAGAAGGTGGGGTAGATCCGATTCGTCATCGTAGTAAAGAGGGTAATCTGCTCCTAGATACTGGATCACGGCAGGATGTCTTGAAGCAATCACAGGAGTTGCTCGCTCGATACACTCTACCAACGAATTATTGGCGCTCGTATCGTACAGAGGAAGGATGCCTACGGACGTACTCAGCAAGCGATCATAGTGACGATCTGAAAGGTTCGATGTCATGAAAACGGCAGGATTTACCGCGACATCATTAAGGGAGAGATCAAGTAACATTGATCTCGACTGATGTGGATTATTAATTCCCACGTGAAATGCATCAATCCTTGCTGGGCAATAGGATTTGAGGCGATGAATGACATGATGCTTGCGCAACCAAAAGCCTAGCTGCGCGATCCTGACTCGGCGTGAATTCCTAAAAAACTCCTGAAATTCGGTCAGAGAAAACTCCGGAGAAGTGTACGGAGTGGGATGAAGGAGTGTCAGGCAGGGCCGATTGGGTAGTATATTCTGCTGAAGAAAACTGGTGAGATGGTCGCTGAGAGAGACAAACCCAACACAGTTTTGCAGAAAATTCTTTAGCGCTGGTTCTGTATTAAAGCGATTAAGCTGATGTGTAAATGAAATATGTAATGGTACACTGGGAGGGAGATGAAAGATGCCCACCCATGGCTTTCTAATCGAAGGGAGTGGATAAAAATCTGAATGGGGCCCTTGGAAAAGAACATCTTTTTCCACGAATGACAGTACTCGGATAGCCGAGGCTGGCGAGTGGTATTTTTGCGCCAGCTGAGAAACCACCCAATTCCATCCATACCTATGCTTGCCAAAAGAAGCATGGATATCTAAGCCAAGATCAAACATAAAAAGCTCTCCCAACAAGACTTTCGGGAAAATAGCATTTTAGTTGACTCATTTTTGCGGCGGGGGGTGCCTTCTCACTGCGTGAAAGTAGCTGGTTTAGAATAGTGATCATGCCTGATTTATTGTGCTCAATTGCGTCATCCCATTTTGGATCCTTCCAAGGCATGTCGTCGCCGTAGTGAAAAGTAAGTCTACTATATTTAATCTCGTAAAAAGGATCCGATCTTAGGATAAGATTCGCCAGTACTGGTCTCATCACAAAGCCAAAACCAATAATATGATTTTCATCAAGTAGCTTCATGTCGTGGTATGCATCCAAATGCATACAGAAGAAGTCGTGCCCAGGATGCTTGCTCCCATGAGTTGCGTAAGCTTCAGAAAGAGACTTGTTCAGCAGCTCACCATCAATGGTTTCACGATTAACAACAAAATTGGCAAGAGGATTAGAGCTATGCAGGAGAGCAATAGCCAGGTATGCGTGAGGTCGCAGACAAATATCCGTATTGGAAATGGCAATTAATGGGCTGGGATATTGATCGGGGGCTGCAGAAACTTTTAGAAACTCCTTTACTTTTGAAGAGAAAAAAGTGTCTGTAAGTGTAGGATTATTCCTACCGTGCAAGAAAGGATACGGCATCTCTGGAGTGAGCTGCTCGAAGAACGTATGCGAGCACTGAAAATCAGTCTCGAGGAGCATAGATTTTGTAAACTCGTGATCCGAAACGGTGCCAATAAAGACATATTGAACATCAACGCCCATGGATATCGCAAAACTGTATGCTTGCCGTAAAGAAAGAAGGGTTTTCTTCTGGACGACAGCATCATTACTTGATCCAGCAAAAAAATTGAGTAGGTGGTAGATTTTCATGAAAAATCTCGGAAATTAATGGATTCTAGCAGTATTCTCTCATTGCTTGTCAGCGTGCTCTCAGGGAGGGAAAGTCGTGTTGCATCTTGCTTAAATGTATTTCTGATGTATGTATCAACATTTTCAGGCATACCCTTGTATCCAAGCCTGCAGAAGAGCTCTTCAGTAGACAGGCGATAATCATCCATAGACTGAGAAATATCGAAGACAATAGGGCTAAGCTTTTGCATGCAAAGATCTACTATTCCGATTATGTAGCAAGCTTTGGCCACAAAGGAGTAGGCGGTCGATGAAATATTAGTGAGCTTATAGATGTCTGAGTAATGCGTATAGTACTGATCAAAGAGGAGAGTGATGCCCCACGGGTCTCGATACTCTCGAGAGAAGAGATTAAAGTCCTTGGAACGTGCATATATATTGGCCAAGCTCATGGCGATTTGCAGTGATGGTCTGCGGGTATGCACATAAATAAGATTACATGATGACAATATATTGGCGGCTGCAGGAGCAACAAAGGCAGAGCGGTTAAAGCAGGCGATTATACTTTTATTCTCTTGAATGGCGAGCGATTGAAGGCTTTGGAAGTATCCTTCCACAGCTTTAGTCAGACAGAAGGGATGATGGTAACCCATATTATCAATTATATATTGGGGTAATTCGTCGGCATAGCGGGTGTAAGCACTGCTATTCCTGAAATGTTGATGCTCTGCCCATGGACTTGTCTGAACAGAATGGCCAAGGTCACTTGAATGAACCGCTTCAGCAAGGGTATTGAGTTTTGGATGAAGCGGCTCATAAAAGCAAATGCTCTCGTTATTCTGCCGCATGACGTCAAAGAAGTATGTGGATCCACTCCTAAAAAATCCGTTGGAGAAGACTACGGTATTCATCTATTCGGGGCGAAGGAATGAGAGTTTTGCTCTAATCTCCGAAATTGCCGCGTCCTTGTCAGCTTGTGAGGCATTTTTATTCGCAATAAGCTGCTTCAGCACTTGGTGGTGTGGGGAAGCTTGCTTGGGGTCCTCATCTGAAGCAGAGTAGAGATAATCAGAATAATTGGAAAGATACTGACTGATTGTCAAGACACAAGGGTCTATATCCGCGGGTTCATTTATCTGAATATGCTGCCATGCAATGATGGACTGCAACAATGAGATACTGAAAGGGCATTCTAGTGTTGATTGATCCGAGAGAGCTTTTTGAAGGCTTTCAAGCTGGCTTTGATCTAGATATCTAATAATATAATTATGCAGATAATCAGCGGCCTGGACGTCAAGACCTAGGCTTTCAAATGAATCAACCGCCAAACATGCTAAATCATATCGCAATGCGGCAGGGGCCGATAGTTTCTCTAGGATAATTACCGCAGATGCTAGATGATGAGTGTTTTTAATACTATCGAAAACCAGCGGCAGAATCCGTTTATTTAGCTGACTACCGCTTGGGATCATGTGACTAGACCATTCAGCAAGAGCGCGAAGAATGTGGATTTGAGTTTTTGAACAAGAGAGAAGATTTTTGGAGATCATATTGATGGCATCGCTGGTTTGATTCGTAAACTGACTGATAGCAAGAAGTGCTATTAAATCGTTGGGTGCAGATATGGACCTGGACGCCTCCTCAAGAATGGGTATCGTGGTATTGTCGCAAAACTTTCTATTAAACAGAATTGATCCTGTTTGAATGGCTCCGTAGCTTTTCATGACCCAAGAACAAAACTCGGGAAACCCCTCAGAGGATGCATTCAGGCCCGGGTCCAATCTGAAGGTGGTATCTACATACTGACTTAATGCATCATGCATGCCGTTGATAATAAGATATTGATCTATATCGCAGATCACAGGATGGATTCTATGCAGAATCGTCGCCTGCAATGGGCGAGAAGCAAGAAAAGAGAATGCTGCGTTTACTCTATCCTCATTGACCAGATTTTCGATTAGCTTCAGTGGGATCATAATGCTTGCCAGCCTCGAATGCAGTTTAGCGTATTTCAGCTGATCGCAACTTGATAATAGCGACCAGGGGCTTGGGCGTATGCAAAGAACACCTCGGGACAGCTGTTTCCAACATCCTGAATGGTGCAGGGCGGAATGTATGCATACAATCCCCAATAGCGCTGGCCGTCAGGCTCATGGGTATTTGGACGTGGATCATTATGCAAAATGTGGCAGTCTTCACATGGATTCCATAAGTCGAACCCATGGGAAACCATGGCAGCGGCGAATAGATGCTCACATCCGGGTATGCCAAGACGAATGGAGTGAAGCTGCTCAAGCAAAAGCGTAGGGATAGGCTGCTTCATAAGGAGCCATGCATCTTGTGTTTGAAGGGGATCAATTCCCTGCGGATAAGATCCATCAATTTCACGACGCGTCAGACAGGATACCCATTCAGGCTGCCGCATCGCCTCTGCTAGTTTACCAATCTCTTCATCAAAGATGATATCGCTGTTGGCAAACAAAAGATGATCGCTGGTGTCTTGATTTGAATTTGCAACCGACAAAAAGTCTCCAAATGTAGCGCGCCTGTCCAGGTTGATCCAAGTGACGAGAGGATGCTTCCATGGCGGCATACAATTATCGAGAAATATAGTTGCATGCTCAAGGGCCAGCAGGGAGAGGTTGCGCTCTAGCCCAAAAAGCAATCGGCGATAATGAGCGTCGTCATCCGGCCGATAAAGCTGTGTTGCGTAGTGCAGGCCCATAATTTATTAAACCAACAAAGACAAAGCCGGCAAATGGCGAGAAAGGGCATTGACAACCTCAATCACCAAGGCTTGGAGCTCATTCTCAACAGGTAAGCATTCTGTTTTCTTGCCTAAGTCCTGTTGTTGAGCGAAGCAAGCTTGTCCTTCAAGCCTATGCACGATGACCTCGCGAATAGGTGCCATTAAATCCTCAAGCCAACTCTGCTCTTCTTCGGACAGAATGTCGATCAGTTCATTCTGAGTAGGCGGCCAGCCAAGGCCTGGATCCTTCCATGGTTCCTCATGAAGCAGCTGGGAAGGTAGCTGGGCAACCTGCCTAGCACAGGACTCGGCATGTACGGTATTTGGGACGTAATCGGCTGGCAAGCTACAAGGCTCCAGGGCAAGAAGAATATTGGTTTCGAGTCCAAGAAAACGGCAGACACGCTCCAGCAGCAGATCGGGTGCAGCCAGCAGATCATCAACCATGATCACATGCAACTGACCAACGGGCGCAGCCTGTAAAGGCACAGCAAGCGATCGTAGATACACCTCGGCCAACTGCTCTACGCCCATGGGCTGATCAGCAGACCAGGAATCCGGGAAACAACGCTGTTGCAGCAGAACCGAGGCAATCTGCTGCAACGGATCCCGCAGCAACAGCACGGCACGATGCTCGGGAAGGCAGTTGAACAGAACATCGGCCACCAGACTGTGAGTGCAGGAGCGATCGAGTACGGTCACTTGACCATAAGATTTTGCAAACGCCATCGCTTCGGCGGGCAGTAAAGCCTGGACCGTACGGAAGTAGGCCTCAAGCAGGGTGTAAGAGCGATCTTCTCTCAGGGCCTGCTCGAGACCACGCAAGGATTGATCATGAGGCTTGAGATACGGATCAGATGGCAGGCCCTGTGCCAGAAGACCACGCAGATCCTCACCCTGGTGACGCTGGCGATGATCGCTGCCTAGGTGCTGAACACAGTGATAGAGCAGTTGATGTTCGGGAATACCTCGAAATCCGAGATGACGACACAGAGCTGCCTGCAAAGCAGTGCCATGGGAACAGGCGGGTCCCAGCAGCGAGACCAACTGAATTCGTGGTTTGTCAGGAGCGATGCCATCCGCCTCCAGATAGAGGGGAGTAGGAGATCGTTGACGGAAAGCCTCCGCCGCCTCCTCCCAGGCCATAGCTGGCTGCAAAGGAAGAAATTTCGCGTTCAGGGGTGGAAGCAGGCCCGCAGCCAGAAAATGGTTGGCATACCAGGTTTCGAAAAACACCGTTGGGCGTCCTGTCCAACTGCAGCGGTGATTCGCCTTCAGCTGATAGAACAGAACCCGATCGCATTGAGGTGCGAGCAATCGCGGCATCTGGGCCCAAAGGGCCAGGCAGCTGAAGGCTGGTGCAAACAGAACCATGCAGCTGGTATCGACATGGCGGCGACGCTGGTCCTCCAGAGGAAGCTGTGTAAGACGCTGCCCATCGGGGAAGACGATATGCCGATCGCTGAAGACCACGCTGCAGTTGCTGGAGGCCTGGACTGCGATCGCACTACTGATGTGCTCGGGCGCCAGCCAGTTATCAGCATCCAGAAAAGCGATGCAATCGAATGATTCATTCATCGCCGCCATGGCCCCGAGACAACGGGGCGTATTGCCGTTGTCATCGTGCCCGACACCAAGGGCAATGTGCCTGCAGTTCCATGAGGCCACTTCAGGCAATCCGGGTCCATCGGCCACCAGCACGTGGGTGCAGGCATAGTCCTGTGCCAGAACGGAACGATGGCAACGCGCCAGAACCTCAGGTGTTTCGTTGCAGTAGGGGGTGACAACCGCCACGCGCCAGTGCTGGGTCGTCGACTGGTTTGCAGGGACAGCCGGCACCTGATCGGGAGGTTGCCAAGGCAGACCTAGCGCTCTGCAGTACTGAACGAGGAAATCGAGGGGGGGATGGCCCGAGCCATCAGCAACCTGCTGTTCAAAACGATGTTGGCCGATGCGGGCGATCCACAGGCGCTTGTCCACCGTGTTGCCGCCGTGGCCGATGCAGGTAAGGGTGCGCCAGGGATCAAGCTGTTGAACGGGCACCGTGAACCCTTCCAGGAACGAGGCTTCCTCCGCCTCCTCGGCCTGCGCGTCAAAGGCATGCCCCTCCTCTACGTAACGGCGCCAGTAGGCCAGGGTGTTGGCGGTGACATGGCCTGGGCCGAACCCTGGTGTCAGCCAGAGGCTGCCCTCGGGAAGCAGCAGCAGGGGCATCCGATCACAACCGGCCACAAGGGCCTCACCCGCCTGGAGAGCAGCCAGGGCATCGGGCACCCGGGTGGGGGGGTAGTAATCGTCGTCATCCAGGAGGACCAGCAGCTCACCAGTGGCCTCGGAGTGGCAGAGATTGCGCTTGGCACCGATGGGCAGACGCTCAGGCAAGCGCCTGTAGCGAACCGCAATCCCCGCCTCTTCAACCGGGGTGAGATCAGGAAGGGGGCCTTCGCTGCTGTCGTCAACGATCACCCACTCCAATCGCTGTGGCGGGTAGGCCTGGGCCATGACGCTTGCCCCAAGCAGCTCCAGCAGGGCCGAGCGATTGCGGGTGATCGTGCACAGGGACACCCTGGGCTGTTCCACCGGCATGACCAAACCAGCCATCCAGAACGCCTCAGACCAGCATGTACGCCAGTACCCATTGTGCGCGATCGGGGCAAAAGCGCATCTGATCCAGATAGCGATTGAGGTGGCCAGCCCCACGCCCAGCAGCTCGGCGAGCATGTGCGCGCCAGGGCCTCGTGTTCGAGAAGCATCATTTTCACTGCAGAAAAGCCTGGATCAATCTTCAGCAGATCCTCAGTTACCCCAAACGGCTACCTCAGAAGCGCTGCAAATGCAGGTCTTATGGTGCATTGGTAACGCAGTTTTACCCCATACGTCATGGGCTTCTTCTCCCAACTCAACGACGAGGATGCTGAACTCCTGACCGGAGGCGTGGTCAATACATCCTCTGCCTACGACGGAAGCAATTACGGTCAATACAAGAAATCGGGCGGCGCTTCATCTCCTAATCCCGGCAGCTTCTATGGGGGCACCAACTACGGCCAGTCAAAGAAAGGTTGATAGAAATCCATTCTCGATTGCAACGAAGGGCCTTACGGCCCTTCTTTTTTTGGGCCGTTAACCATCATCGATCCAGCAGAAGCCTCGTTTTGCGCAGGACGAAGCTGAGCAGAGATTCCTGCCGCGTGATGATATCGGCCTGCAGCTGCATACCCAGCTTCACCTCGCAGCGCCTGCTGCCGCTACGCATTTCGATGGTGGCCGGCTTCAACGTCACTTCGTAGAGATTGGAGGCTTCAGGAGCCCCTTCCGTTCCCCCCTCCGTTGCAC
>JBKDOV010000027.1:0-10286 GCA_046342815.1 Cyanobacteriota bacterium | reverse complement strand
CTCTGGGGGGCGGCGCTGGCGGGGATCACATCCTCAGCGCTGATCCGCTTGCCGCAGCGCTGCCGCAGCAACTCCAGCAGCCGTTCCTCCTCCCGTTCGCCCCGCAGATCGCATTTGTTGAGCACCAGCAGCAGCCGTTTGCCGAGGCTCGCCAGGGTGTCGAACACCGCCAGTTCACTGGCCCGCAGATCGCCATCCACCACGAGCAACAGCAGATCGGCCCGGGCTGCCTGACGCCGGGCCAGCTCCTCACGCCGCAGGCCCTCGGCGCCCGATTCGAGGATGCCGGGGGTGTCCTCCAGGATCACGGCCCGCTCCATCCCCTTGAGCCGCAACCGGTAGCGGGCCGAACGGGTGGTGGAGCCCATCGCCGCCCCCACATCCCCCACCAGCTCCTGCAGCAACGCCCTGATCAGTGAGGTCTTGCCGGTGGAGCCGGTGCCGAACACCACGATCAGCAGGTCTCCCCGTTCGAGCTCCTCCAGCATCCGCTGCCGTTCCTGCCGGAGGGCTTCCCGTTCCACCTCGTCGCGCACCCTCTCCAGGGTGCGGTCGATGGCCTCCAGATTGCGGGCGGCGGCCTCGCGGCGGCTGAAGGGGAGCTGCAGGTCGGTCTTGTTTCCGGCAGATGATCCGGCCGTGCGTCCGCGCCGAAGCGCCTGGAGCCACGGCCAGCCCAGTTGGAGGGCCGCCAGCAGCACCACCCCCACCACCAGCAGCAGTAACGGCCCCACCAGCCAGCCCGGCAACCAGTAGCTGAGCTGCCAGAGCAGCTGGTTCAGGGCCTGCAGCACCACGCCGGCCAGGATCAGCGCCACCAGGGCCAGGGCGATCCAGATCCACAGGCGGCGGGAGGGCATCAGGGGGCAGGGGAACTCCGCACGATCTCTCCCCAGAGGGAGGCGGCCAGGGCACTGGTGGCCTGGCTGGGGCGGTTGTCGTCGTTGCCCAGCCATACCCCCATCACCCAGTGGCGCTGCGGTTCGTAGCCCACGAACAGCAGGTCGCGGCCTTCGTTGGTGGTGCCGGTCTTGCCTCCGGCTCCACCCCCCACATAGGCCGCCGTGCCGGTGCCACTGCTGACCACCGCTTCCAGGAGGCTGCGCATGTCACGGGCGGTGGAACTCTTCATCACCCTTCGGCCGGCATTGCCTGCGCCGTTGTTTTTCGTTCCGGTCCGCTGGCCGCCCTGGGTGGAGCCGGGCTGGGCAGCAGGCGGTTTGCCAGCAGACGGTTTGCCAGCAGGCGGTGTGCCAGCTGGCGGGGAGGCAGGGGCGGTTGGGGCAGGCCGGCAGTCCTTGCCGCCGGCCGTGGGGCAGCTTTCGGCATCCGTCAGCCGCCGGATGGTGGTGGGCGGGAACCACATGCCGTCATTGGCGACGGCGCCATAGGCAGCCGTGAGCTCCAGCAGGGTCACCTCGCTCTGTCCCAGGGCCAGGCCCGGTACGGGCGCCAGGGGGGTGGTGAATCCGAGGTCGCGGGCTTTCTGCACCACGGCCTCCAGGCCCACCTGCCGGGCAAGACGCAGGGCCGAGGTGTTGCTGCTGATCGCCAGCGCCTGGCGCAGGCTGATCGAACCGCCGCAGCCGCTGTCGAAGAACTGGCCCTGCCAGCGCAGGGGACCGCAGTTGACGGTGTCGCCGGGTCGGGCGCCCCGTTCCAGGGCCACCACGTAGGGCACGAGCTTGAAGGTGCTGCCGGGCTGCCGCAGCGCCATCGTGGCCCGGTTGAACTGGCTCTGGCGGTAATCCCTGCCGCCGGCGATCGCCAGGATGCCGCCATTGCGGCTGTCCAGTATCACCACCGCCCCCTCGCTGACGCCGGCGGAGCGGTTGGCCTCGATCCTCTGGCGTAGCAGCCGTTCCACCAGTTCCTGGAGGTCGGGATCGAGGTGGGTGTCGATCAGATAATTCCCCTCTGCTGCCACGTCCGTGCCCACCGAGGCGGCCAGATCCCGGCGCACCTGGTCGGTGTAGAAAGGCGCTGCACGGCGACTTGAGGCTCTGCAGGCCGTGCCCGCGAGCCGGATCGGACGGCGACGGGCGCTGCGGGCCTCATCCACGCTGATCCGCCCCGTATCGGCCATCTTGGCCAGGACACGGTTGCGGGCCTCGAGGGCCGCCCCTGGTTGGAAACAGGGGTCATTGCCGTTGGGGGAGGGCAGCAGCCCCACCAGCAAGGCCGCTTCCTCAAGCTCCAGCCGGGCCGCCGGTTTGGCGAAGAAGCGCCGCGACCCATCTTCGAATCCCCAGCCTGAGCCGAGATAGACGCGGTTGAGGTAGCTGCGCAACAGATCCGCCTTGCTGAAGCGGGCCTCCAGCTGGAGGGCCACCAGCAACTCCCTCCCTTTGCGCCCCAGGGTTTCCCCCTGCCCCACCTGTTCGGGGTAGAGGCTGCGGGCCAGCTGCTGGGTGAGGGTGCTTCCCCCCTCCAGCACCCGGCCGCCGATCAGGTTGGTGACCAGGGCGCGGCCCGTACCGATCGGATCGACCCCCGGATGCCACCAGAAGCGGCTGTCCTCGCTGGCCAGCAGGGCATGGATCAACACCGGGGGAAAGTCCGAAAGGCTCGCCAGCTCCCGGTGGCGCACGTCATCGGCGGAGGCGATCGGCCGATCGGATCGGTCGTAGAGCACCAGCGGTCCCCGCACACTGGCCAGGCCCCCCCGGATGGGGAGTGCCAGGGCGGAAAGGGCCACCAGCAGCGCTCCGCCGCCGGCCACCCCCGCCAGGGCGAGGCTGCCGATCCTGGCCAGGCGCGGCCAGGGACCCGGGGCCGGCCTGTGGAAGCGCAGCTCCGGCAGATCCTGGTCCGACCAGGGACCGAAGCGCACCCGATCGCCGTCCCGCAGCAACAGCTGTTGCACCCGCCGACCGTTCCACCAGAGACCATTGGTCGAACCGCTGTCCGTCAGCAACCAATGGCCTGCCTGGCTGGCCAGGAGGGCATGCCGGCGGCTGATGGCGCTGTGGGGAATGGCCAGATCGCTGGAGCTCTCCCTGCCGATCCGGTAGCAGCCCTCCATCAGGTTGAGCCGGCGGTCGGCTGGTGGGGCGTCGGTTTCCGCTGGGCAGTGAATCGTGAGCCACGCTTCGCGGTGTCTGCGCCACGGCAGCAGTGCCGCTGCCCATCCCTCAGCCATCGCCCTGCTCCCTGGTGGGGTCGGCGGGCCTGGCATCGGGGGGGAGGGGGCGATCGAGCAGCTGGTCGATCAGGTAGCAGGCAACCGCCAGGTTGATGGCCACATCAGCCAGGTTGAAGATCGGGAAGCGAACCGGAACGAATTCGAGAAAATCCACTACAGCGCCCCAGCGCCAGCGATCGAGTCCATTGCCGATCGCCCCGCCCAGCACCAGGCCGCTGGCCAGCATCAGCCAGCGCCGGCCGGGCGGAGCCACCAGGATCCAGGCCAGCAGTGCGATCGAGACCAGGGCGCTCACCAGACCCAAAAGCGCCGGGTTGCCGGTGAACAGGCTGAAGGCAGCACCGGTGTTGGCCACGCGCTGCAGCTGCAGCAGGCCGGGCAGGAACGGGCGGATCTGGCCGATCGGCAGCTGATTCAGGGCCCAGGCCTTGGCCAGTTGATCGAGCAGAACCACCAGGGAAGCCAGCACCAGGGGCGGGGTTCGGTTGGCGCGCCAGCGCCGCTTCGGCAGGGGGGTAGTCACGATTCCACCAGCAGCAGCCGACGCATCAGCCAGGCCACCACGCCCACCGCGCAGCAGACCAGCAGCTGGGGAAGAATCGCCAGGCTGTAGCTCAGTAGCAGGGGCAGCACACTGGTGCCCCAGCGGCCCGCCAGGCCACCGAGCAGCAGATTGACCAGGCCGCAGAGGTGAAGCACCACCAGGCCAACGGCGGCGGCTGCCGTGAGGGTGAGTGGGTCGTTCATGCCCTGTTGGCGCGCCAGCCGACCGGTGATCCAGGCAGCCGGCACGAACCCCGCCAGATAACCGAAGCCGGGGTCCAGCAGGTAGCCGGTGCCTCCTCCCTCATGGAAGACCGGCAGCTGGAACAGGCCGATGCTGAGGTAGGCCACCGCCGCCAGCATGGCGCTGCGCGGTCCGCAGACCAGGGCTGTGAGCAGCAGGGCCGGAACCTGCAGCGTGATCCCTAGGGGCCGCAGTCCCCAGCCCATGCTGTCGTGGAAGGGGCTGGCCGCAGGGATCAACCCTCCCACCACGATCAGCAACAGGCCGGCGATGGCGCCGCTCCAGGTGGCAAGGGCCCGCAACTCGTCCTTCTCCTTCCTTGGCTGGCGCCATCCTGCTGCAGCTAGGTTCCGCTGAGAAGGGGCAAAGGCGCGTGACGACCGATCCAGGGCTTTCCACAGGGTCAACAACGCCCTCCCCCGAGGCGGAAAACGGCCCGCAGGAGCCAGCGCCGCTGCGGTTTGCGGTGGGCTCTGTGGTGCAGCTTGCGGGCCGCCCCCGGTACCTCAAGACCGCCGATCCGATGCCGATGCTGCGACCTCCGGATCTGGTGGATGGGGCAGAGACCGGGGTGGTGATCGAGGTGCGGGCCCGGCGAACCTATGCCGTGCGCTTTCGGCGGGGAGCGTTCCTGCTGACGGAAGACCAGCTCATGGCTGCTGCAGACGGCTGAGCGGGTGATCCCGCCAGGCCTCGGCGGCGGCATCCACGGCCGTGGCAGGCCCCACCAGACTGAGGCTCGGCCCCCGCAGCCAGTTGCGGGCGGCGTTCAGCAGCTCGTCGGTCGTGATGCTGGCGGCGCGCTCCAGGGTGGTCTCCACGTGGTTGGCCGGCAGGCCGTGGCTGAGCACCAGGGCCTGCCGCTCGGCGATCTGGGAGCAGGTCTGTCGCCCCATCGCCTCCTGACCCCTGAATTTGGCCAGAGCCAGCTCCAGGGCTTCGGGCTCCAGCGGTTGCTCCCCCATCCGCTGCCATTCGTCCAGCAGACAGCGGCAGGCCTCTGCAGCCCGATCGGAGGAGGTGGAGAGGTGCATCACGAAGGGGGCTGCCCCGCAGCGGGCCGGCAGATGCACCCCCACGTCGTAGGCCAGGCCCCTTTCCTCCCGCATCACCACAAACAACCGACTCGACATCCCCATTCCCAGATGGGTCTGCAGGATCCGCAGCGCCAGGGCATCGGGATGGCCCATCGGCAGCGTGGGCGTCCCCAGCATCAGCACCAGCTGCTCGGTCTGCTGGGGCAGCCGGCCCAGGCTGGCAGTGCCTTCGCCAGCCACCGATGCCGCGGAAGCATCGGGGGATCGGGTGGCCCAGGGAGCGATCGCCAGCTCGGTCTCCAGCAGCTCAACCACCCCCGCCGGGGGATCGCCGCAGAGCACCAGCACGGCCCCTTCCCTGCCCAGGGTCTCCACCAGGGGCTGGAGGGTGCTGCCATTGATCGTGGCCAGATCGGCTTCGATGCCCATCGGGTCATGGCCATAGGGGCCCTGGCCATAGAGCAGATGGCGCAGCTGGTCGTGGCAGAGCTGGAAAGGGTCCTCCTTCTGCCGTTGCAGGGTCTGGAGGTTGAGCTGGCGCTCCAGCTCCAGCTGGTCCGTAGCCAGGAGGGGACGGCGCACCATCTGCAGCAGCAGCGGCAGCAGGGTGGGGGCATCGTCGGCTGCGCATTTGAGCCCCACCACCAGCCCATCCTCGTGGGCTTCTGCCCGCAGGCCCGCCCCCGCGCCCTCCACCAGATCGGCAAGGCCATCGGCATCGAGGTCGCCGCAGCCGCGGGTCATCAGACCCGCCAGCAGCTGATGGGCGCCGCGGCCATTGGCCGGATCCCGGCTGCTGCCGCCCCGGATCACCAGCCGGGCGGCCAGGATCGCTGGGCCCGGGCGGCGCAGCACCACCAGCGGCAGCCCGCCGCTGAGGCGATGGTTGGATTCGCCGGCGTCGCCGCCTGGGGAGGATTCCGCAGCAGTGGCGGCAGAAGGGGAAGGGGAAATCGTCATGCGGGCAGAACCTCCAATACACAGGCCAGGGCGGGGTCCAGGGAGGCCAGGGCTTCGCTTCGCAGGGTTGCGGGCGTCCAGCTCTGGAGTTGCCGCAGGGGTTCCTCCAGCGATTCCCGGCGGCCCCAGAGTTCACTGTTGCCGATCAGGCCGGCCACGCCGCCGGCCGATTCCAGGCCGAAGCGGTAGCTGTTGGCCACCAGGCGCTGGGCGCGGCTCCATTCGGCCTCCCCCAGTGGTGCCTCCATCACTTCCTTCCACACCTCGGTGATCGCCTGCCGCACCTCCGGCAGCTCCTCCGGTTCGCAGACGGCCTCCAGCAGGGCGAGGCTGCCGCACTCCATCGGATGCAGATCGAGGTCGATGCTCTCGACGATCCGCAGCTGTTCCCGCAGCCGCTCCACCAGTCGGCTGCGGCGTCCTTCCGCCAGCACGGTGGTGGCCAGATCGGCCCCCATCACCGCCGTCAGGTCGGGGGCCGCCGGCTGGGACCAGGCCATCAGCAGCCGTGCCGCCTCCAGCCTGGGCAGCTCCAACCGATGCTCCCCTGCCTCCAGCTGCAAGGGCGGCGGCGGCCCATCGCTGCCCGAACGCCGGAGGCCCGCCAGGGCACCGGTTTCGGCGCGCTGCAGCAGGCTGCCGTCCTGGACGGCACCGCTGAGGGCCAGCACACAGCGATCGGCGGTGTAGAGCCTCTGGTGGAAGGCCCCCATGGCGGCGGGATCATGGTCCAGCAGGGCTGCCTTCCGGCCCAGGATCGGCAGGCCGTAGGCATGGCTGGGACAGGCCAGGGCAAGCAGCCGCTGGACCGCTACCTCCTCGGGCTGGTCCTCACTCTGGGCGAGCTCCTCGAGCACCACCTGGCGCTCCATCTGGAAGGCCTCGCCATCGAGCCGCGGTTGCAGCACCAGATCGAGCAGCAGATCCAGGGCTTCCGGCGCCGCCTCGGGCGGAATCAGCACGTGGTAGTGCACGTCATCGAAGCCGGTGGCGGCGTTGCTGCTGCCCCCGAGGGCTTCGATGCGCAGGTCGAATTCGCCGGCGGCCAGCCTGTCGCTGCCCTTGAACACCATGTGCTCGAGGAAGTGGGCCATGCCGCTTTCGCCGGCACTCTCGAACACGCTGCCGGCCCGGCACCAAAAATCGAGGCAGACCAGCGGCGCCTCCACCAGGGGCAGGCTCACCAGCTTCAACCCATTGGCCAGCTGCTTCCGGGTCGGTTCTCCCAGGCCAGGCAGCAACGGGGCGCAACAACCCTCGGGATCGCTCATGGATGCATGACAGGATCTGCATTCTGCTGGCTGCGCGTCCCGCCGTGACATCCAACGCCCCGCCGATCGCCGGTGGCATCCATCCCCTGGTGGACAACCTGGCCGAACGCATCCGTCAGTGCCGTCAGCAGCTGGTGGAGCTGGCCCCGCTGGCGATCGACCCCGAGCTGGAGGCGATCAGCGGCAGCCTCGATGGCGAACAGCTGTTCATCCGCAACGAGGTGCACCAGTGCCGGGGCTTGCGCAAGCTCCACCTGGAAACGGCCCGGCTCGGGGCCGGCCTGCAGATTCTGCATTGCGTGTTCTTCCCTGATCCACGCTTCGATCTGCCCGTGTTCGGCGCCGACATCGTGGCCGGCCGTGGTGTGGTTTCCGCCGCGATCGTCGATCTCTCCCCGGTGACGGGAGAGCTGCCGGCCGGCATCGAGACAGCGCTCCAGGCCCACCGGCGCCCCGCCTTCGCCCAGCCGCGGGAGCTGCCGGCCTGGGGATCGATCTTCTCGCCCCACGTTCTGTTCGTACGCCCCGAGTCCCCTGAGGAGGAGGGCCTGTTCGTGGAGGAGGTGGGGGTGTTTCTGCAGGTGCTCGCCGCTGCGGCCGCCACGGCGATTCCCCAGGCCTGGGACGACCCGGCTACCGTTGCGCGATGGAAGGGTCAGCTGGGCTATTGCAAGCAACAGAAACAGAACGACAAAACTCGCCGGGTGCTCGAGAAGGCATTCAACCCAGCATGGGCAGACCGCTACATCGAGGAACTCCTCTTCGACGACCCTCCCGTCCCGTCGGCCTCGCGCTGATCCTGGCTTCCGGTCTGCTCACCGCCGGCCTGGCCGCCCTGCTGATCAAGGGTCTTCCCCGTTCCACCCGACCTGCCGCCACCGCTACGGCGCCGGCGGCACCAGCCCCGGCCCGTGCCGTCGCGGCCCTGGGTCGGCTGGACCCCTGGGGAGACATTCGGGTGCTGGCGGCGCCGATGACCGGCATGAGCAGCCCCCGGATCACCGAGCTTCTCGTTGTTGAGGGGGAGCGGGTGCAGGCAGGCCAGCTGCTGGCCCGTTTCGATTCCGGCCCCTCGCAGCGGGCCCAATCGGAGCTGATCCGCACCCGGATCGCCAACCTGGAGAGGCGCCTGAAACTGGAGCGCCGCGAATTGGAGCGCTACCGCAGGCTCAGCAGCGTTGGGGCCCTTTCCGCCGATGAACTCGACCGGCGCGAACAGGGCTATCTGGAACTGCAGGGTGAACTGCTGGAGGCCCGCGCCGAACTGACCCGCGTCAACACCGATCTGGTCAACACCGAGCTGCGGGCCCCGATCGACGGCACGGTGCTGCGGATCCATGCCCACGTGGGCGAACGCCCCGGCGACAAGGGAATCCTCGAGCTGGGAAACAGCGACCGGATGGAGGCGGTGGTGGAGGTCTATGAGAGCGACATCGACCGGGTGGAACTGGGCCAGCAGGCCCTGCTCACCAGCGAGAACGGCGGCTTCCGCGGCACTCTCCATGGTCGGGTGAGCCGGATCAGCCCCCAGGTGCGGCAGCGGGAAACCCTCTCCACCGACCCCACCGGCGATGCCGATGCCCGCATCGTGGAGGTGCGGGTACGGCTCGATCCCGAAGATGCCCGTCGGGTTCAGGCGCTCACCGGCCTGAAGGTGATCGCCAAGCTGCAATCCTGAGGCTCCCAGACAGATGAACGGCTTCTGGCAGTCGCGTCGCATCCCCCTTTCCTGGTTGCTGCTCACGCGCCAGCCGGCTCGCCTGGCGGTGGCGCTGGCCGGGATCTCCTTCGCCGGAATCCTGATGTTCATGCAGTTGGGCTTCCGTGACGGCCTGTTCGATGCCAGCGTCACCGTGCACAAGCTCTTCGACGCCGATCTGGTGCTGATGAGCCCGCGCACCATGAGTTCGATCGGCATGGCGGGGTTTCCCCGTCGCCGTCTGGTGCAGGCCCTGGCCGACCCGCAGGTGAAGGACACCACCCCGGTGCACTGGAATCTGCTGCTGTGGCGTAATCCCCAGACCCGTGCCACCCGTTCGATTCTGGCGATCGGCTACGAACCCACCGACCCCCTGTTCCTCGACCCCTCCCTGCGTAGCAAGGCCGAGGTGCTGAACCAGGAGGGCAGGGTGCTGTTCGATTCCCTTTCCCGACCCGAATTCGGGCCGATCGCCGAGTGGTTTCGCCAGGGCAAACTCGTGGAGACGGAGGTGGATGGCAAGCGGGTGCGGGTGGGAGGCCTCGTGGAGCTGGGTCCCTCCTTCGGTGCCGACGGCAACCTGATCACCAGCGATGAAACCTTCCTGCGCCTGCGGCCAAACACCCCGCCCGGCAGCATCGAGCTCGGCCTGATCCGGTTGGTGCCGGGGAGTGAGCCTGCCGTGGTGGCGCAGCGCCTGCGCAAGCAGCTGCCGAAGGATGTGGCCGTCTACACCAAGAAGGAGTTCGAGGAATTCGAAAAGAACTACTGGCGCAGCAGCACCGCCATCGGCTTCATCTTCACCCTCGGTGCCGCGATGGGCTTCGTGGTGGGGTGCGTGATCGTCTATCAGATTCTTTATTCCGATGTCAGTGATCACCTGCCGGAATACGCCACGTTGATGGCGATGGGCTACCGGCTGATCGGATTGCTCGGGGTCGTCGCCCGCGAGGGCCTCCTGCTGGCTGTGCTGGGCTACGTGCCGGCCTGGCTCGCCGGCCAGGGTCTTTATGCCCTGATTCGCTCAGGCACCAAACTGCCGGTGGCGATGGATCCGCAGCGTTCGTTGCTCGTGTTCACGATGATTCTGGTTATGTGCATGGCTTCGGCGGGCCTGGCGATGCGCAAGCTGGCCGATGCCGATCCGGCGGAGATTTTCTGAGCCATGGTTTCAATGGTCGGCGCCCTTTCCTCTCGCACACCGCTTCAGCTCAACGATGCGGAGAATCCCGCTCCGGGGCCCACAGTGGAGGTGAAGCATCTCAGCCATTGGTATGGCAAGGGCGAGATGCGGCGCCAGGTGCTGCAGGGGGTGGATCTGGTGATCGATCCCGGCGAGGTGGTGCTGCTCACAGGCCCCTCCGGCTGCGGCAAGACCACCCTGCTC
>JBKDOV010000026.1:0-26045 GCA_046342815.1 Cyanobacteriota bacterium | reverse complement strand
GGCCTGGGCCAGCTCCGGACTGCTTGCCTGATCCGCTGCATTCATGCAGTCCATCCTGCAGAAATTCGCCGGGAATGGACCACTCGGTTGCGGCCCCCGCACAAGGGCAGGGATCGCAACCACATCGACCTGCCCTGCTGCTGATCCCTGCAAACGTTCCGCATTCAGCCGCAGGCATAGGCTCCCCCGAGCCGGAACTCACCCCCATGGCCACCTACGAGAAGCTCACCGCACCCCTCCAGGGCACGGCCATCCGCTTCGAAGGCGGCCAGCCGGTCGTGCCGAACGACCCGATCATCCCCTTCATCCGCGGCGACGGCACCGGCGTGGACATCTGGCCCGCCACCCAGCGGGTGCTGGATGCGGCGGTGACCAAGGCCTACGGCGGCGAGCGCCGGATCGAGTGGTTCAAGGTCTATGCCGGCGATGAGGCCTGCGACCTCTACGGCACTTATCAGTACCTGCCCGAAGACACCCTCGAGGCCATCCGCACCTATGGCGTGGCGATC
Organism: Cyanobacteriota bacterium; assembly: GCA_046342815.1. Lineage (GTDB taxonomy): Bacteria > Cyanobacteriota > Cyanobacteriia > PCC-6307 > Cyanobiaceae > Cyanobium. The sequence continues at coordinate 25,536 of JBKDOV010000026.1, read as the reverse complement.
AAGGGCCCGCTCACCACCCCGGTGGGCGGAGGCATCCGCTCGCTCAACGTGGCCCTGCGCCAGATCTTCGATCTGTACTGCTGCGTGCGCCCCTGCCGCTACTACGAAGGCACCCCCAGCCCCCACAAGCGGCCCCAGGATCTCGATGTGATCGTCTACCGCGAGAACACCGAAGACATCTATATGGGGATCGAGTGGGAAGCCAACGACCCGGTGTGCCTCGAGCTGATCAAGCACCTCAATGAGGTGGTGATCCCGGCCAACGGCAAGCTGGGCAAGCGCCAGATTCCCGAGGGCTCGGGCATCGGCATCAAGCCCGTGAGCAAGCACGGCAGCCAGCGCCACATCCGCAAGGCGATCCAGCACGCCCTGCGCCTCGAGGGCGACAAGCGCCACGTGACCCTGGTGCACAAGGGCAACATCATGAAGTTCACCGAGGGCGCCTTCCGCGACTGGGGCTACGAGCTGGCCACCACGGAATTCCGCGACGTGTGCATCACCGAGCGGGAGAGCTGGATCCTCGGCAACCTGGAGAAAGATCCTGGGCTGAGCATCGAGGTCAACGCCCGCATGATCGAACCGGGCTACGACAGCCTCACCCCGGAAAAGAAGGCCGCCGTGGATGCCGAGGTGCAGGGCGTGATCGACGCGATCGGCGCCAGCCACGGAGGCGGCCAATGGAAGCAGATGGTGCTGGTCGATGACCGCATCGCCGACAGCATCTTCCAGCAGATCCAGACCCGCCCGGCCGACTATTCGATCCTGGCCACCCTCAACCTCAACGGCGACTACATCTCCGATGCCGCCGCCGCCGTGGTGGGCGGTCTGGGCATGGCTCCCGGCGCCAACATCGGCGACACCGCGGCCATCTTCGAGGCCACCCACGGCACCGCTCCCAAGCATGCCGGCCTCGATCGCATCAACCCCGGCTCGGTGATTCTCTCCGGCGTGATGATGCTGGAGTACATGGGCTGGCAGGAAGCCGCCGACCTGATCACCCAGGGCCTCAGTGCCGCCATCGCCAACGGGGAGGTCACCTATGACCTGGCCCGCCTGATGGAGCCCCCGGTGGAGCCGGTGAGCTGTTCCGGTTTCGCCGAAGCCGTGATCAGCCATTTCGGCGGTTGATCCGGCCACCGGCCGGTGGTGCCCCCCTTTATGACCAGGTGCACGTCCTGGCCTTCAACCGGCCGGACTATGCGGAGCGGGTGCTGGCGGCCCTCGCCGCCCAGCTGCCCCGCACGCCGGACGGCCCCAGCGTCCATGTGTGGATCGACGGCTTCCACGGCTCCCGTGATCAGGCCCGCGGCGAAAGGGATCAACGCGCGGCCGTGGCCCAGCTGGTGGCCGACCATCTCCCCCAGGCGAGGCTGCACCGTCAGGCCACCAACCTCGGGATCGCCCGCCTCTTCCAGCGGGCGGAGCGGCTGAGCCTGCGCCAGGGCCGGGCGCCCTACGCCCTGTTCTTTGAGGACGACTACGTACCCGGGCCCGATTACCTGCGGGCCCTGGAGCTGCTGATGCACTGGGGGCTGGAGCAGCCGGAGGTGGCGATCGTGACCGCCCATGGCATCGTCGCCGAACATGCCTCCCCCCTGCTGGGCGATCTGGAGGAGCAGCTGCCCGCTCGCCCGCTGTTCGTGCACAGCCTCTGGGCCTTCGCGATCAAACGCAGCCATCTGCGGGAACGGACCGCCTACCTGCGCGACTATCTGGCGACGATGCGCGGGGTTCGCTACCGCGAGCGCAACGACGACGCCATCTGCGCCTTCCATGCTTCCCGGGGGCTGCCCTGCATCCATGGCACCAGTCAGGACTATGCGAAACATGCCGCGCTGCTTCTGCATGGGCGGCTGGCGGTCACGGTGCCGTATCGACTGGGGCACTACATCGGGCGCCGCGGCGAACACTCCACCGATGCGGGCTTCGAACGCCTGGGGTATCACCGGCTCCACGAACAACGTTTCGATCCGCATCTGTATCGCCAGGCCCTGGCCGTACCGCTGGATGCGCCCCTGCTGCGCTGGGCAAGGCTGCTCGAACTGCTGCTGATCCGCAGCCACCAGGCGGAGGAACAGCTGGCCGCCGCCCAGGCCGAGCTACAGCGCCTGCGGGGCTGAGCGCGGCAGACTGGGCCTGAACGCAACACACCATGAGTCCGGCGACCCAAGACCCCGCAGGCCCCCACGCTCCGGCCACGGCAGAGGTTCGGCCCGGCACGATGGATCCCTGCGTGCACTGTGGCTTCTGCCTGCCCACCTGCGCCAGCTACCGGGTGCTGGGCACGGAGATGGATTCGCCCCGGGGCCGCATCCACACGCTCAAGGCGATCGAGGCGGGCGAACTGGAGCTCGATGCCACGGTGGCCAGCCATTTCGACAGCTGCCTGGGGTGCTTCGCCTGCGTCACCGCCTGCCCCTCCGGCGTGCGTTACGACGAACTGATCGAGGCGACGCGCCCGAAGCTCAACGCCCCTGAACTGCGCACGCCGGGCCAGCGCGCCTTCCGCCGGGTGCTGTTCGCCCTGCTGCCCTACCCCCGGCGGCTGCGGGCATTGCTGGCACCGCTGCGCGCCTATGCCGGTACGCCGCTCCAGGCCCTGGCCCGCCGCACCGGCTTCACGGGCCTGTTCGGCCCGCAGCTGGAGGCGATGGAAAAGCTGCTGCCACCGCTGGCGCCGGAAGCGTTCCGCGACGACTGGCCGGTGCTGGTGCCGGCCGAAGGAGAACGGCGCTATCGGGTGGGGCTGGTGCTGGGCTGCGTGCAGAGGCTGTTCGACCCGGCGGTGAATGCGGCAGCGATCCGGGTGCTCAGCGCCAACGGCATCGAGGTGGTGATCCCCCCCGACCAGGGCTGCTGCGGCGCCGTGACCCACCACCAGGGGGAGCTGGAGCAGACCCGGGAGCTGGCGAGCCAACTGATCGCCAGCTTCGAGGCGGTGGTCGGGCCGGGCCGGCCGGCCGGATGCGAACCGCTGGACGCGGTGCTGGTGGCCGCCTCCGGCTGCGGCCATACCCTCAAGCAGTACGGCCACCTGCTGGAGGTGGCGCCCAGAGCAGCCGGCGAGGCCAACGCCGAGCAGGGTGGTGCCTTCAGCAACCGCGTGGCCGACATCCAGGAATTCCTGGAGCGGGTGGGCCTGAGCGAGCAGTTCCTGGCGGCGCTGCAGCCCCTGCGCCATGCCGATGGCGAAACCGCCAGTGCCGAACGGCCCCTGCAGCTGGCCTATCACGATGCCTGCCACATGATCCATGGCCAGGGCCTGCGGGACCAGCCGCGCGCCCTGCTGCGCCGCATCCCCCACGTGCGCATCCGCGAAGCCAGCGAGGCGGGGGTCTGCTGCGGCAGTGCCGGCATCTACAACCTGGTGCAGCCCGAGGAAGCCGCCGAACTGGGGCGGATCAAGGCCGCTGATCTCAGTGGCACCGGTGCCGACGTGGCCGTGAGCGCCAACATCGGCTGCAGCCTGCAGCTGCGCCAGCACCTGCCGGCAGCGGAGCGACCGATCCCGGTGCAGCATCCGGTGCAGCTGCTGGAGCGCAGCTACCGCGGTGAGGGCTGACCTCCTTCCTCCATCCGGCGCCAGGCCTGCCAGAGGGTGGTGGCATCGCCGAGGTTGCCGGGGAAGGTGAGCACCGGCAGGGCCGCCGCCGTGAGCACCAGCGACAGCCCCGGCATCAGCTGCCCCTGCAGTTCCACGGCCGCCTGGGCGAGGCCTTCCTCCAGCAGGGTGTGGGTGGTGATGCCCCCCTTGCTGATCACATAGCCCAGGCCGGGCTCCAGCGCCGCCACCAGCCGGGCCATGCAGGCCGCCAGGGCCAGCCCCAGGGCCCGCCGTTCCGCCGCATGGCGGCAGCCCAGCTCCCCCCTGCTGGTGTGGAGCACCGGCGTGCACCCTGCGGCGAGCACTGCCCGCAGCTGCTCCAACCAGGCCTGCTCCAGCGAGGCGAGCAGCAGATCAGGCAAAGGGCCCTCCAGCAGCCGATGCACCTTGGCCACATCGAGCTCCACCCCGACGCAACCCGGATCGGCCAGCAACCGCTCGAGCTGGGCATCGGCCAGGGGCACATGGGAGCCCACCAGCACCAACCCCGGCAGGGGAGCGCCATCGGGGGCGGAACGACGCAGGGCCACCAGGCCGGCCGGATCGAGCGGCTGGGGAGGAAGCCGGGCCAGGCCGTTCAGCAGGCTGGCGGCACTCTGAAACAGGAAACGCCGCGGCCGTTCCGGCCCGGGAAGCGTCAGACGGCGCACCGCCTCCCCCAGGGCCGCCAGCTGGCGAGGGTGCTCGGCGTCCACCACCATCCAGGTCTGGGCCCGGAGTGCGGCGAGCCGGGCCTGGAGGGCCTCCGGCTCCCCATCCAGCTCCGCCAGTCCGAGCCGCTCCACGCTGCCCGCCGCGATGCTGCCGCCACTCTTGCGCTCGATCCAGTCGGGCAGATGGCTGGTGTCGTACCCGAACAGGCGATCCTGGGCGAAGGGGGTCTGATGCACCGGCAGGCCGTCGAGCCGATGGACCGCCGCCACGGTGGTGCGTCCCCCCTCCAGAAACGCCGGCACCAGCAGGGCACCGTCGAACGGCCCCAGCTCCTCGGCGATCGCCTCCACCTCGATCGGGAAATGGCTGCGCAGGGTGGAATCCCCCCGGCTGACCACCACCCAGTGCTCCAGCCCCACCGCCGCTAGCGCCGCCCGCAGCGCACCACAGAGCTCCAGCACCCGCGCCCGGGCCTGCTCCGGGGCGAGGGCCCGCGTATTGGCCAGCAGAAACAGCAGCGGCGAAGGATGGCGCAGCCCCGCCTCGAGGCTGGCCGCGTCCCACCGCAGCAACAGCGGACACCCATGCACGGTCTGGGAACCGGTGGGGTCATCGTCGATGACGATGATCTTCAACGCCGAACCGGCCGCGGATCTCACCTGCTCCATGGCACCATCGTGCCGTGATCAGCCCCGAGTCCCACGAACTGCCTGAGCTGGTGCGGCACCTGCACCAGCAGGGGACCTGCTGGCTGCCAGCCGGACTCGGCAGCCGCCTGGACTGGGGCGCGGCCCTCAGCCAGCCCTGCGAGGTGCTGAGCTGCGCCCGTCTCCAGCGCATCCTCGACCACAATCCCGGCGACTTCACGATCTCGGTGGAGGCCGGCACCCCCCTGGCGGACGTGCAGGCGGCCCTGGCGGAGCACCGCCAGTGGCTGGCCCTGGATCCGCCCTGGGGCGAAGCGAGTGGCAGCATCGGTGGCCTGGTGGCCCGGGGCCTGGCCGGTGGCTACCGCCAGCGCCACATGGGGGTGCGCGACCAGCTGATCGGCATCGGCCTGATCCGCGCCGACGGCGTGCAGGCCAGGGCCGGCGGCAAGGTGGTCAAGAACGTGGCCGGCTACGACCTGATGCGTCTGCTCACCGGCAGCTGGGGCTCCCTGGGCCTGATCACCGAACTCACCCTGCGCACCCTGCCGCTGCCGCTGCAGCGCCGGGGCGTGGTGGTGCAGGGCCCGCTGCCGGCCCTGGCCGACCTGACCCGCTGGCTGCTGGGGTCAGGCCTCAGCCCCGAACGGATCGACTGGTGGAATCCACGGCTGGCCGCCCGGGCGGGCTTCAGTGCCGAGCCCCTGTTGCTGATCGGGCTGGCGAGCGTGGATGCCAGCACCCTCGAAGCCCAGGCCGCCGCCCTGGGCCAGCGAAGCCCGCTCCCCTGCCATGGGCTGGACGCAGAAGCACTGATGGCGCTGCTGCACCGGGCCGGCAGCGCAGGGCCCACCCCCGCCGCCTGGCTGCTGCGGCTGGGGGTCGCCCCCGACCAGGGCGCCACCCTGCTGGCAGAACCGACCCTGGCCGCCATGGAGGTGAACCTGACGGCCGGCAGCGGCCTCGGGATGGCCTGGGGATCAAGACAGAGCGCGGCCGAGATCGAGGCCCTGCGGCGCCGCTGCCAGGCGTTGGGCGGCCATCTCACGGTGCTGCTCCAGCCCGCCGACGCGAACCTCCCTGCCTGGGAGGACGCGCCCTCCCGGCCGCTGATCGAGGCGGTGAAACGGCAGTTCGATCCGAAGCTGCAACTGGCGCCGGGCCGCCTGCCCGGCGTCGCCAGCCTCAGAGCTGGCTGAGGACGTAGCGGCACTCCAGGGTGAGGCTGCTGCCGGGGGCCAGCTCCAGGCGCCGTTCGCCGCTCACCAGCGAGCCCCGCGGGGCGGTCCAGGGCTCCACGCACACCATCGGCCGGGGGGGATCGGTCCAGACCACCACCTGATCGAAGGGGGCGGTGGTTTCCAGGCTGACAGCCAGGCCCGCCTGTGGATCGAGCAGGCGCACCGGCCCAGCCGCCGGGGAGAGCAGATCCACGCCGCCCGCCAGTCTCTGCAGCAGCCCGGCCGTGGCGGCGGGCGCCATGGTGGTGTGGTCGAGGCAGGTGTCCGCCAGGCCCTCCAGCCGCACCGCCGCAGGATCGGCCACGGCCAGATACGGATGCAGGCCGAAGCTGAACGGCATCAGACCAGACTCGTCGTTGGCCGTAGACCCGTCGGCGCCGGGGCAATGCTCCACCTGCACCTGGATCGCCAGGGCGCCGGGTTCGGGCCGCAGCTCCATGCCAAGGCGGAAGGCGAAGGGGTAACAGGCGCGGGTGGTGGCGTCGTCCTGCAGCTCCAGGCGCACGCCCGCACCGTCCTCGAGGGCTGTCAGCGTCCAGGGCCGGTCCCGGGCAAAACCGTGCTGGGGAAGGGAGAAGGTGCCCTGGGGCAGGGTCAGGCGGTCCTCGGGCAGGTTGCCGCAGATCGGGAACAGCACCGGGATGCCGCCCCGCACCGAAAGGGCGGGGTCAGCGAAGCGAGCGGCATCGAAGTAGAGCACCTCCCGGCCGCCGCAGCGCCAGCCGGTCACCAGGCCGCCCCGTTCCGGCACCAGCCGCAGCAGGTCGCCGGTGCCGGGGGCTTCCCAGACCCAGTGGTCGTAGGGCTCGGAGCAGCGATGGAGAGACATCAGCGGATCAGCGGGGAGGCCGGGGCTGTGACGCTACCGGGGCCGGCACCAATCCTTCGCGCTCCAGGAAGCGCTGGAACGGCTCGGCCAGCCGGCTGCTGCCCGAACGGCTGAGGTGGTGCTGGTCGGAGTAGAGCAGGCTGCCGTCGGGATGGCGGTAGCGCACCTGGCCGTCCACCAGCAGCAGATCGGTGGGGTCGAACACGTGCACGTTGCCGAGGCCGCTCGCCACCCGGGCCAGGGTGCGACGCACGGTGTTCTGCATCGAGGCGGTGGTGGTGGCGGCGGGTGAACAGACGGTGTCGCGGTCGGAGGCGCTCTGCAGCCGGGCCCAGCTGGCGCAGACCACCGGTTCCCGGGCCAGCATCGGCACATCCACCACCAGCACCAGCTGGATCCCCCGGGCCGCCAGCCGCTGGGCGATGCGCCTGCTGCTGTCCACGTAGGCGTCCCGCACCTGGGAAGGGGTGAGGGGCCGGGCACCGGCCCACACCGGGAAATCATTGGCTTGCCCACGGCTGTCGATGTCGCCGAGCTGACGGTTCAGCCAGGTGGAGACCATCACGATGTCGCCCGGACGGAGCCGCTCCAGGGCACGATCCAGTTCGCCGGCGGCGAACTGGCGGCAGGGCTCATAGCGCTTCTTCTGGAAGCTGATCGTCAGATCGGGGCTGATCAGGCAGCTGTTCTTGAAGCTGAAGCTGATGGCCTGGCCGGTGCGATCGGTGACGCGATCGAGCATCGGCAGCAGGTGATGGGCGTGGGAATCGCCCAGCAGGAAGATCTCGCCGGCACCGGCACGGCCGGGCTTGCTGCAGGGGCCGAAATCGGTGCGGTTGGAGATGCTGTAGGGAGCCCAGGTCGCCACCCCGCAGCGGGCATCGGTGATGCCGGTGCCGGCGATCACCGGCCGCAGCTCGGCGATGTCCTCCTGGCGGGGAACGGGATCGGCGGTGCTGCCCTGGAACAACCTTCCCCGCAGGGGGTGGGCCAGGGCATCGGTGCCCAGCCAGGTGAGCACGAAGGCCAGAGCCGCCAGCCCCCACTGCTGCGGCGGCGGCAGGGGATGGCGGCGCACCGGCTGCTCGATCCAGCGATAGGCGAGCCAGGCCAGGGCAAAGGAGAGGCCCGTGGCCAGCAGATACTGCCAGGGGCGCTCCAGCCCGTAGGTCCAGCGCAGGAAGGTCACCACCGGCCAGTGCCAGAGGTAGAGCGAATAGGAGAGCAGCCCGCAGGCCACCAGTCCCCGCTCGAGCCAGCGCAGCGGCAGGAAATGGCCGTCCGGGCCCGGCCGGAACTGGAGCAGCAGCAGGGTGCCCAGCACGGCGGGGAGGGCGGCTGGGGCAGGGAACGCCTGCCGTTCCGGGGTGAACAGCAGGGCCGCCAGCAGCAGCGCCCCCCCCAGCAGCTGCACCCGGGGGCCGCTGGCCCAGCCCGCGGCGAAGCGGCGCCGCTGGGCCAGCAGCAGGGCGGCGCCGGCGGCCAGCTCCCAGAAGCGGCTGGGCATCAGGAAGAAGGCGGAGATCGGAGCCTCCACGGTCCACCACAGGCTGAGGCTGAGCGAAAGCACAATCCCGGCCAGCAACAGCGGCAGGGTGCGGCGGGCCCCGAAACCACAGAGCACCAGCAGCAGCGGGAACACCAGATAGAACTGCTCCTCCACCCCCAGCGACCAGGTGTGCACGAAGGGGTTGAGGGCGGCATCGAGGCCGAAGTAATCCTTCGAGGCGCCCACCAGATGGTTGTTGGACCAGCCGAACAACGACTTGACCCCCGTGGTGAACAGGCCCCGGGTTTCCCGCGGCGGCACCAGCAGCGCCGTGGCCAGGGCCGTGACCCCGATACAGGCGAAAAGGTTGGGCAACAGCCGCCGCACCCGCCGCAGGTAGAAGCCCCCCAGCCGCCGCGGCAGGGGCTCGTGGGCGTGGTTCAGCAGCGAGCCCGTGACCACATAGCCGGAGATCACGAAGAAGATGTCCACCCCCACGAAGCCGCCGGCCAGCCAGTGGGGATTGAGATGGAACACCAGCACGGCCAGCACGGCCACGCCCCGCAGGGCATCGATCTCGGGGCGGTAGCGGAAACCCGCCTGGCTGACGGTCACGTAGGGCGGGCTGGGACGGCAGCGACGCTACCGAAACCGCCCTCCCCCCAGCTCATCCCACCGCCAGTGCCGGCAGCGGATGAGCCAGGCCCGCCAGCCACTCCAGCAGGGCGGCATTGACTTGATCGGGCACCTCATCGTGGGGGCAGTGGCCGGCATCGAGCACCACCTCGCGGGTGTCCGGCGGGGCATGGCGCTGGAATGCGGCGCGGCGCCCGGCCGCATTGATCCAGGGGTCCCGGATGCCCCAGAGCAGCAGCAGCGGCGCCCGGAGTTCGGCGAACAGTTCGTCGAGGGGCTGGCCGCGCGGGATGTCGAACACGGTGCGGAACACCCCGAAGGCACCGGGATCGAGCGAGGGACGACGGATCGACTCCACCAGCTCGTCGTCGACGTTGGTGCGGTCGATGTACACCTGGTTGAGGGTGCGCCGGATCGTGGCGGGTCGGCGCAGATTCTCAAACAGAAGCCGCTGCAGCACGGGGCTCTTGAGCCGGGCGCCGCCGATGCTGCGCCGAGCGATCGCCCCCCAGCCGCCGCTGGGGGCGGGCTCATCGCTGAACGGCCCGGCGGCATTGATCAAAACCACACCGGCGGCCTGCTCCCCCAGCGCCGCGCCGGCGGCCAGGGCGGCGAACCCACCGAGAGAGTTGCCCACCAGCACCGTGGGACGACCGATGCGCTCGTTCACGTAGGCCGCCAGCTGATCGCGCCAGAGCGCGCCTCCGTAGGCGGGCCCGGCCGGCTTGGCGCTGCGGCCGAAGCCGAGCAGGTCGAGGGCATGCACCTCATGGGTCCGGGCCAGCACCGGAATGTTGTGGCGCCAATGGTCGGTGGAGGCCCCGAAGCCGTGCACCAGCAGCACCGCCGGCCCCTCGGGCCGTTCGGGGCCCCGGCGGAGGCTGTGCACCGGGTATCCCTGGAACTGCCAGGGCGGGGCGGTCACGGCTTCCATCGACGCGGCGGCGGGCAGGGGTTTTGATGCTAGGGAGGGAAGCCCAGCCGCCGTCCGCGATGCCCGCGTTCTCCCTCGCTGAACGGATCGCCGACTGGAGCCCGCTGCTGCCCGGCATCGCCTTCTGGTCACTGGCGCTCTACCTGCCCCTGAGCCTGCCCCGGGCCAGGCTGGAGGAGAACCTCGCCACCGGGCCGCTGCCACCGGCAGCCCAGCAGCTGCTGCTGGTGATCACCAGCCTGGCCCTGGCGCTGGGGGCTGGGCTGCTGACCGACCTGGGCGTGGGCTGGGCCCTGGGGCCGGGATGGGGGTCGAGCCTGGGCCTGATGGCGGCGTTGTGGGGCCTGTTCTGGACGCTGGCCAGCCGCAGCCGGGATCGGGATCGGGACAACGACTGAACCGACTGAACTCAGCGCCAGTCGAGCCAGGGGATGCCGGGCACGATCGCCGGCGTGCGAGCCCGATAGGCCTGGTAGGTGGAATGGAGAGTCAGCAGCCGCTTCTCCTCCCGGCGCGCCTTGCCCCCGAGCACGGCCGCCAGGGCCAGCAGCAGCAGCAGATGCAGCAGGCTGCCCAGCAGCAGCGCCATGCCCAGGGCAGCGATCAGCAGCGCCTGGTAGAGGGGATGGCGGCAGCGGGCGTAGGCCCCCTCGATCACCAGGGGGGCACCGGGCATCGGTTCCGGCAGGGGGGTGAGGCTGGGTCCGAGCCGCAGCAAGGCCAGCACGGCCCTGACGAGGCCCAGCACCAGCAGCGCGCCCCCGAGCCACCGCAGCGGCAGCGGCCACACGAGCCCCAGCAGGGTGGGGGCGGGGAAGGGAGGCAGCAGCAGAGAGGCGAGCAACAGCAGCTGGGCCAGCAGCCACCACTCGCCGTGGCGGTTGTCGAGCCAGCCGGCCCGGCTGAAACCCCAGCGGCCCAGAAGGTCTGCCGACCCGGAATCAGACGGGGAGTTCGGCAACGCTCGGTCGCGACGACAGCACCAGTCTGAGCAGGATCGGGGCCAGGAAGGTGGTACCGATCACCATCAGCAGAATCGCTGCCTCCAGGGCCGGGGTGAGCAGCTTGGCCTGGGTGCCGAGGCCAAGGAAAATCAGACCCACTTCGCCGCGGGGCATCATCCCCAGGCCCACCACGAGTCGGTCGGTCTTCTCCTTGCTGAAGTAGCTCCAGCCGGAGGCCAGCTTGCCCAGGATCGCCACCAGCAGCAGGAAGCCGGCCACCACCAGCCCCGGGCGGTTGGCAGGCTCGAAGGGATTGAGCACCGAAAGGTCCATGCCGGTGCCGATCAGCACGAAGAACACGGTGGCGAACAGGGCCACCAGCGGCTTCACGGTCTCCTGAATGGCCTCGGTGTGCCTCGAGCGACTCAGGATCAGACCGGCGGCGAAGGCGCCGAGAGCCGCTTCCAGGCCCATGGCCTGACCGGCGAAACAGCAGAGGGTGAGCACCACGAAACTGGCGACCACCACCTCGCCGGGGGCCTTGAGCCGGTCGATCACCCAGTCGAAGGCGGGGGCGGCGGTGCGGCTGAGGTACAGGGCGGCGGCCACGAACACCAGGGCCGCCACCAGCAGTTTCAGGATCGGACCGATCGAGAAGGTACCGCCCCCGGCCAGGGCGACCACCACCGCAAGGATCACGATCCCGAGAATGTCATCGAGCACGGCGGCGCCGATCACGATCTGCCCTTCGCGGGTCTTGAGATAGCGGAGTTCGCCGAACACACTGGCCGTGATGCCGATGCTGGTGGCGGTCATGGCGGCTCCGGCGAAGATCGCCTGGAGCAGGGGCACGTGGAAGAGGTAGTAGAGCCCGGCCGTACCGAGCACGAAGGGCAGCACCACCCCCGTCACGGCCACGGTGGTGGCCTGCACCCCCACGGCGATCAGCTCATCGAGTTCGCTCTCGAGGCCGGTGAGGAAGAGAAGGGCATAGAGGCCGAGGGTGGAAACCTGTTCCAGGCCAGGGAAGCTCTCCTCGTAGAGCTCCCGCACCCGTTCGGGGCTGAGATCGGAGAGCGAGGCGACCACGTCCACAGGCCAGTGGCTGAGCACGGCATGGCTGCCGGGCGGCAGCAGCAGGTGCAACCCCGAGACACCGATCAGCACCCCGGCCACCAGCTCCCCGAGGATCGCGGGCAGCTGCAGCCGCACCATCACCTCGGCCAGGGTGCGGGCGGCAAGGAAGATCACGAGAAAACGGCCCACCTGGATCAGGGTTTCGGCCACCTCGATCTGGTGATTGCCGATCTCCAGCAACACGGTGGGCAGGAGCATGACAGCAGCGACTTTGGCGCTGACCCTAAGCCGCCGCAGCGGTGTTCGTATCGGCACGCAGGCGTGGAGAAGGCTTGAAATCGGCAACCATGGCTACGGTCGGGAAAGGAGCTTTATGGCACCGGCTCCTGCCTGATCAGCAACAAGAATCATCGCGATGTCTGAGCACCAGCCCCTCAACCTGCGCCTGCCGACGCCGGGCTGCTACGCCGACCCCGATCGCAGCGGCCTGACGGCCGGCGATGTGTTCGACGGCATGACCGAGCACCTCTTCTACACACTCGGCAAACTGGCACCCACCGCCAGCCGGCACGATCTCTACATGGCGCTCAGCTACGCCGTGCGTGACCGCCTGATGACCCGCTATCTGGCCGGGATCGAAGCGATCGCTGCCACCCCCACCCGGGTGGTGGCCTATCTCTCGGCCGAGTTTCTGATCGGCCCCCAGCTCGGCAACAACCTGCTGATGCTCGGCATCCAGCAGGAGGCCGCGGCGGCCCTGCGGCGCTTCGGCATCAACGACATCGAGGAGATCCTCGATGTGGAGGAGGAACCCGGGCTCGGCAATGGCGGCCTGGGCCGCCTGGCGGCCTGCTTCCTCGAATCGCTGGCCTCGCTCCAGATTCCTGCCACCGGCTATGGCATCCGCTACGAGTTCGGGATCTTCGACCAGCTGATCCGCGATGGCTGGCAGGTGGAGATCACCGACAAATGGCTGAAGGCGGGATGGCCCTGGGAGATTCCCCACCCCGACCAGGCCTGTTTCGTGGGCTTCGGGGGCCGCACCGAGAGCTACCGCGATGAGCATGGCGCCTACCGGGTGCGCTGGATCCCCGAGGAGCATGCGATCGGGGTGCCCCACGACGTACCCGTACTGGGCTACCGGGTCAACACCTGCGACCGGCTGCGGCTGTGGCGGGCCGATGCCACCGAGTCGTTCGATTTCTATGCGTTCAACATCGGCGATTACTACGGCGCCGTGGAAGAGAAGGTGGGATCGGAAACCCTCTCCAAGGTGCTCTATCCCAATGATGGAACCGATGAAGGGCGCCGCCTGCGGCTGAAGCAACAGCACTTCTTTGTGAGCTGTTCCCTGCAGGACATGATCCGCAACCTGGATCAACGCGGGATCCCGATTCAGGACTTCCCCGACCATTGGGCGGTGCAGCTCAATGACACCCACCCGGCGATCGCCGTGGCCGAACTGATGCGGCTGCTGCTCGACGACAAGCATCTGGAATGGGACGAGGCCTGGGAGATCACCAGCCGTTCGCTTTCCTACACCAACCACACCCTGCTGCCGGAAGCACTGGAGAAATGGGGCCTGGATCTGTTCGGATCCCTGCTGCCGCGCCACCTCGAACTGATCTATGAGATCAATCGCCGCTTCCTCCAACAGGTGCGCCTCAAATATCCAGGCAACGATCAGATTCTGCGGCGCGTCTCGATCATCGATGATGAAGGACACAAGGCCGTGCGCATGGCCCACCTGGCCACCATCGCCTCCCACCACGTGAATGGGGTGGCGGCCCTGCACAGCGATCTGGTCAAGAAGGATCTCTTCCCTGAATTCGCTGCACTCTGGCCTGAAAAGTTCACCAATGTCACCAACGGGGTGACCCCACGGCGCTGGGTGGCGCTGGCCAACCCCCAGCTTTCGGCCCTGTTCAACGAAACGATCGGCGAAGGCTGGGTGAGCGATCTCGACCAGCTGCGCCAGCTGGAAGGCTATGCGGAGGATGCCTCCTTCCTGGAGCGCTGGGGGGCGACGAAGCTATCGGTGAAGCGCCATCTCACCCAGTACATCCATCGCCATACCGGCGTGCTGGTGGATCCGGCCTCGATGTTTGATGTTCAGGTGAAGCGCATCCATGAATACAAGCGCCAGCATCTGAATGCCCTGCAGGTGATCGCCCAGTACCTGCGGATCAAGAATGGCCTGGCCAGCGGAATGGCCCCCCGCACCGTGATCTTCGGCGGCAAGGCGGCCCCGGGCTACACGATGGCCAAGCTGATCATCCGCTTCATCAATGGCATCGCCGATGTCGTCAATGCCGACCCGGATATGGAGGGTCGCCTGCGGGTGGTGTTCCTACCGGATTACAACGTGAAGCTGGGTGAGCGTGTCTACCCGGCCGCCGATCTTTCGGAGCAGATCTCCACTGCCGGCAAGGAAGCCTCGGGCACCGGCAACATGAAGTTCGCCATGAATGGAGCGCTCACGATCGGCACGCTCGATGGCGCCAATGTGGAGATCCGCGAACAGGTGGGGGCGGAAAACTTCTTCCTGTTCGGCAAGACCACCGAAGAGATCGTGAGCCTGCACAAGGAAGGGTATCGGCCCTGGGAACTGATCGGAACCGTGCCCGAACTGCCGGAAGTGCTGCGTCTGATCGAGCAGGGCCACTTCAGCAATGGCGATGGAGATCTGTTCCGTCCGCTGCTGCAGAACCTCACCGGCAACGATCCCTTCTTCGTGCTGGCCGACTTCAACGACTATCTGCGGGCCCAGGACGCGGTGAGCCTGGCCTGGGCGGACCGGGATCGCTGGAACCGGATGTCGCTGCTGAACGCGGCGCGCACCGGGTTTTTCTCTTCGGATCGTTCGATCCGGGAGTATGCCCAGAGGATCTGGAGAGCCGAGGAGTTCCCGGTCACAATCACCTGCGAACTGGATTGAAGCCGTCCCCAGGCCGGCCGTTCAGCTGCGGTCCGGCAGGTCGGGGGTCTGGTGGAGTAGGCGATTCAGCCGCAGACGGTCGGCGTTGAGGGGATCCGGAGCCAGTTCACCGGCCACCTCACGGAATTTCTGCTCCACTTCCTCCGGAACCCGCACATCGAACACGCGCTCCATCAGCGCCTCGATCGAGAAGAGATGGGCGTTGATGTTCTCGAGGTCGGCCATGGCCTGCTGCACCGCATCCGGCTCGGTGGCGGCGGCAGCGCCAGGGTGGGTGGCTTCGGTGGGAGCGGGCCCCGCGGCTGCGGCAGCCCCGGGCTCGGCGCCATCGCCGTAGTGCTTCTGAAGCTCCTCCAGCACCCGACCGGCCAGGGTGCGAAACGATTGAAGAGCAGCCCAGTTGAGTTCCTGCTGCTGACGCAGGCTGGGGTTCTCACGGATCAATCGGTCATGTTCCCGATAGAAACGCTGGCAATCAGGGCATTGGCACGGCTCTTCGGGCACCGCTTCCCCTTTGGACATATCTGTTCCCATCATGGCACCGAACGAGCGGAGCCGTTCGGGGGCGGGGATCAGGCCGCCAGCGGGCCTGCATCATCCGGGTTTTCATCCCGTTCACAGGCGGCGGGGATGGGAATTTCGATCGAGCTCACCACCTGGATCACGTCACGCAGACGCATCGAATCGGCAAACCAGCCCATGGCCTGCTCCACATCGCCGCGGCGCTCGGCGTCGGTGGCCTGCTCCTCATGGGCTTCGGAGAGCAGCGCCAGCCAACAGAGGCAACGGGCCTGAACCACGGAAAGGTCGAGCTCATCAGGCTGGCTGTCGGCGATGCGCTCGCTTTCCTGCTGCACCAGCAGCCGCAGCCGCAGATCGTGAAGCTGGGTCATCATCCCTTCCCTGACGACTGAACCCACGCTAGCCGCAGTGGACTGCGTCGTGCATGCACCACCCGTAGCGCACGCTACGGAAGCCAGAAGCCTGGGGAGTTGGCCGTCTGAAAGCGGGGCTGGCGGGACTCGAACCCACGACCTACGGTTTAGGAAACCGTCGCTCTATCCGGCTGAGCTACAGCCCCCAACGAGCATGATCCTAATTGAGCTGCCCCCCCCACCAGCCACCCCCCAGCCAGCACTCCACCCTGCGCCTCCTAAGCTCCTCACCGGAAAGCAGGCGAGGTGATCGCGATCGGAACGTCCCTTTTCTTCGGAAGGGTGGCGGGTCCGGTTGAGGAAAGTCCGGGCTCCCGAATGGCCAGGCCTGCTGGGTAACGCCCAGTGCGGGCGACCGTGAGGACAGTGCCACAGAAACACACCGCCGATGGCCGGGCCGGGGCAACCCACCTGCGCACAGGCAAGGGTGCAAAGGTGCGGTAAGAGCGCACCAGCAGCATCGAGAGGTGCTGGCTCGGTAAACCCCGGCTGGGAGCAAGGCCCAGGGACAACGGTTGGCCATGACACCCGTCCCGATTCAAGTGCGCCGCTTGAGGCCGCCGGCAACGGCGGTCCCAGACAGATGACCACCCCCAACCGCTGCCCCAGGGCAGCGGCCTGGAGAACAGAACCCGGCTTACGCCCTGCTTTCCCCCCCTTGCCGCCCGCCACCACGGGCAACGGCCGGCAGCCGATTGCTACGCCGGAACGGCCGCAGATTCCAGGAGATTCCTGCATCACGACGCCCGCCTCAATGCAGCGAAATCGCATCACGACGCGCCAGAGACCCTGATAAGGTTGAGGGAAAGGTCCTGCGCGCCAAGGGATCTGAGCGCAAAGCAGCTACAGCCGGGGCCAGTTGTCAAAGAATGCTGACCTAAGGATTTACACCTAGACCCTGATGGCATACTGTGCGGGCAGTCTCACTGCGAATTCTGGCCGATTGGGCACCGTGTCTCTCGGCCGTCTCACGCAATCCCCATCAAAACATGACCAGATCTCCCTTGAGAACCGCTCTGCGCGCCGCTGCCGTTCTCGGCTTCGCCACCCTCGCCCTCGGCGGCCAGGCCAAGGCTGTCCAGAACTTCACTGTGGGCCAAGCCCTGCAGCCAGGTTTTACCGTTACAGATGGTGATAAAGAACTCTCCAATTTCGCTATCACCGGCGAAGTGGAAGCTGACGACGAGTTCTCGTTCGCAGAGCTGCCTGGCAACGTTCACCAGCTGAACCTGAACTTCCTTGCGAACGGCAACACCCCTTCCAAGAATGGTTCAATGACCTACACCATCACGGTGAAGGCTCCCTCCACCAATGTGATCTCTCAGGTTGCTCTGGATGCCGACTGCGGGCCCCTCGGCAAGCAGAACTGCCTCCGCAGCCTGACCACCACCTCGGCGATGACGCCCAACACGATCTCTCTGGCAAGCAACGTTGCTGCCTTCACCCCTGCGGTGACCTTCACCACCGCCACCAGCACCTGGGCTGGAATCACCAATGCCGATTGGGTGAACAACGTCAGCGACAAGTGGGTGCAAACCGCTGCAGTCGACACCGTCCCCGGTCCCCTGCCGATCCTCGGCGCAGGCCTGGCCTTCGGCTATTCCCGCCGTCTGCGTGCCCGCATCAAAAAAGCTGCGATCTGAGTTTTCTCAGACTTTGCTTCAAACCTCCCCGGAAGGGGAGGTTTTTTTATTGGCCACCCCTTGGAATTGGGCGGAGCCAATTCATCAACCGATGCATCAACTTCTTGGCAGGAGCCACTCAGGCCATATCGTTGGGCGGCTGCGATCATCGAATCCATGGCAACTCAGCGCCGATCCGACATCCGAGACCAGGTGGCCTACGTGCTCGGCCACTTCGGGGTGATGATGGGCGTGCTGTTTGCTGTGCAGGTTCTCTTCAGCGCCATTCCGTTGAAATTCACGGATCCAAACTGGATCCTCGCCACCTGCGCCAATCTGACCAACACCGCTCCTGTACCCATTTTCGGGGCGGCATTAATCATGCTGGCCCACCAACTTGACGATCAATCCGTTCGCCTTTCCAAATATCTGGTTCGGATCCAGAAGCTGGCCCTTCCCGTAGCACTGGGTTTTCTGTTGCTGATCCCCCTGCAGTTTTATGCCGGCTATTATCAGATTCGCAATGCGGAGAAGGAAGCTCTCTCCACCATGGCCAACCTTCGCAAAGCCGAACAACGGGTTCAGGTGGCCGATGCTCCCCAGCTTCAACAATTGGTTCGCAACCTGCCTGGTGGCGCCCAGGTGCAGGTAACGGAAGCCAATCTGGAGGCCCTCCGGTCGACGCTGCTCAAAGATCTTCAGCCACGTATCAAAAGCCTCGAAACCACCGTTGCCGATCGCAAGCAAAAAGCCATTGAGGCAAGTCTCAAGGAACGCATCTTCCAGACCCTGCTTTCGCTGATCAGCGCCTCCTCGTTCGCCGCCCTCGGTTCCCGTGGCAACCGCGGCGGCCTGTTCAGGCTTCTCGCCGGCAATCCCCCCCGGCGGCGCCCTGACTTCACCGATGAGGAACTGCTGGCCGACGAAGAGATCTGAATCCGGAGCGCCCCGCCTTGATGCACGCGCAACGCCGGCGAGTTCTGGAGAATTTCCTCCTGGGCCTCGGCCTGGAGCTGCCACCGGCAGCCTCCGCCGCAGCGCCTGCCGACCAGGCCTTCGCTCCGATCAATGAGGCCCTCAGCCATACCTCAGCGGCGCTGCCCCGCAACCACGAACGGCTGGAATTCCTCGGGGATGCCGTGCTGCGCCTCGCCGCCGCCGAACTGCTGCAACAGAGTCATCCCAGCCTGAGCGTGGGCCAGGCCTCGGCCCTGAGGGCCCAGCTGGTGAGCGACCGCTGGCTGGCGGAACTGGCCGAAACAATCGATCTTGATACGGTGCTGCTGCTCGGCCCCGCCGCCGCCGCCGACCGGGCCGGCCGCGCCACCGTGCTGGCCGAAAGCTGCGAGGCCCTGGTGGGCGGTCTCTATGAAGCCTGGGGCGGCGGCGGCCCCGGCCTTGCCGTGGTGAAGCGCTGGCTTTCCCCCCACTGGCAGCGCACGATCGCCGAACTCCAGGCCGATCCGGAAAGGCACAACTGGAAATCAGCCCTGCAGGAATGGAGCCAGGCCCGCAAGCTTGGCCTGCCCTGCTACCGCAGCGAGGAACGCAGCCAGGCCCACGGCGATCCTCGCCGCTTCCTTTGCCGGGTGGACATCGGCGATCGCATCGCCCTGGCCGAGGGCTACGGCGGTTCCCGCCGCCAGGCGGAACAGGAGGCCGCCCGCCAGGCCCTGGCCGTGGTGCGCGAAGATCCCCGTAAGGACGCGATCAGGCCGTCTCCAGGGTCGTGAGCGGCACGGTCACCAGCTTGTCCCAGTTGCCCCCCTCGAACAGCACTGCCGCCCGGGTGCCGCTGATCCGCTGCACGAAACCGCGGTAGCCGTTGTAGATCGAAGCCGGATCCCTCACCACCACCGTGGAGCCGGGCAGGATCGGGGCAGGGGCCATGGCGGAGGGGAAGGCAGAGGCAGCAGGGCCATTATCGGAGGGAATCCTCCACACGGCGTGACCCGCCCCATGAGCCAGCCCCTCGCCACCCCCTCCAGCCCGCACGAGAGGCCGGAACCGCAGCCCGAGCCGCAGTCCGAGCTGCTGCCGGAGCTGCTGCCGGAGCTGATGGTGGTGGGGCGCCTGGTGGCCCCCCAGGGCCTGCGCGGCGAGCTGCGGGTGCTGCCCCTCAGTGATTTCCCCGAACGCTTCACCCGGCCCGGCCGCCGCTGGCTGCAGGCCCGCCAACAGGCCGCCAGGCCCGTGGAGCTGCTTTCCGGCCGGCCCCTGCCCGGCAAGGATCTGTTCGTGGTGCGCTTCGCCGGTGTCGACGATCGTGATGCCGCCGAAGCCGTGGTGGGCCACGAGCTGCTGGTGGCCGCCGACGATCGCCCGCCCCTCGAGCCCGGGGAGTTTCACCTGCTCGATCTGGTGGGGCTGGAGGTGAGGGTGTTGCCGGCCGGGGAGGTGATCGGCAAGGTCACCGATCTGATTCACGCCGGCAACGACCTGCTGGAAGTGGCCCTCCAGGCCGATGGCCGCCGGCTGCTGATCCCCTTCGTGGAGGCGATCGTGCCGCAGGTGCACCTGAGCGAGGGCTGGATCGGCCTCACCCCACCCCCGGGCCTGCTCGACCTCTGACCCTGCGGTCGTGGCCGACACGTCCCCGGGTCCGATTGAATGGGGAAAGTGGTCGGAATGGACGGCAACGGCGGCATGGCACACGCTCCCCTGGTTCCGGTGATTCTCTGCGGCGGCACCGGCACCCGTCTCTGGCCCCTTTCGCGGGCCAGCTATCCCAAGCAGTACTGGCCCCTGGCCGGCAGCGCCGCCGAAACCCTGCTGCAACAGACCCAGCTGCGGCTCCGGGGACTGCCGGAGCTGGCACCGCCGCTGCTGATCTGCAACGAAGACCATCGCTTCATCGTGGCCGAGCAGATGCGCCAGATCGGCGTGGATCCGGCGGCCATCCTGCTGGAGCCGATGGGACGCAACACCGCTCCCGCCATCACCGTGGCCGCCCTGGAGGCCACCGCCCGGGGCAGCGATCCGCTGTTGCTGGTGCTGGCCGCCGACCACGTGATCCGTGATCCCGCCCGCTTCCGGGCCACGGTGGAGGCCGGCATCCCCGCGGCCGAGGCCGGCCGGCTCGTGACCTTCGGGATCGTGCCCACCTCCCCGGAGACCGGCTACGGCTACATCGAAGCCACCAGCCCCCTGCCTTCCCATGCCACCGAACCGGTGCCTATCGCCCGCTTCGTGGAGAAACCCGATACCGCCACCGCCCAGCAATTCCTCGCCAGCGGGCGATTCACCTGGAACAGTGGCATGTTCCTGTTCCACGCCAGTGCCATCCTGGCCGAGATGGAACGGCTGGCCCCCGAGGTGGTGAGCGCCTGCCGCAGCGCCCTCGAACACGACAGCGCCGATCTGGAGTTCCTGCGGCTGGAGCGGGAAGCCTTCGCCAACTGCCCCAGCGTCGCCATCGACGTGGCCGTGATGGAACGCACCGATCGCGGGGCCGTTCTGCCCCTGGAGGCCGGCTGGAGCGATGTGGGCAGCTGGAGCGCCCTCTGGGAAACCGCCGATCAGGATGCGCAGGGCAACGTCCTGCGGGGCCGGGTGATCGGCGAGGACGTGCGCAACTGCTATCTGCGCAGCGAGCACCGCCTGGTGGTGGGACTGGGGGTGGACGATCTGGTGGTGGTCGAAACCGATGACGTGGTGCTGGTGGCCCATCGCGACCGGGCCCAGGATGTGAAGCGGATCGTGGGGCTGCTCGAAGCCGAGGGGGCCTCCGAAAGCCGTGCCCACCGCCGCATCTACCGCCCCTGGGGCTCCTACGACGGCATCACCGAAGGCGATCGCTGGCAGGTGAAGAAGATCGTGGTCAACCCCGGGGCCTGCCTTTCCCTGCAGATGCACCACCACCGCGCCGAACACTGGGTCGTGGTCAAGGGCACCGCCGTGGTGGAGAAGGATGGCGTGGAGGAACTGGTGGGCGAGAACCAGAGCACCTACATCCCCCTCGGCGCCCGGCACCGCCTCAGCAACCCCGGCAAGATTCCGGTGGAGATGATCGAGGTGCAGAGCGGCCCCTACCTGGGCGAGGACGACATCGTGCGGTTCGAGGATCGCTACGGCCGCAGCGACACCGCCCCTATTCCACAGTGACGCTCTTGGCCAGATTCCTCGGCTGATCCACATCCAGGCCCCGATGGGCCGCAATGTGATAGCTGAGCAGCTGCATCGGAATCACGCTGAGCAGCGGGCTGAGCAGCTCATCCACCACCGGCAGGGGCAGCAGCACATCGAACAGCTCGGTGTCGGGACAGGCCGGGGCCACGCCGATCAGCTGGGCATCGCGGGCCTTGGCCTCCTGGGCATTGGAGAGCACCTTGTCAAACACCGTGCCGGGCACCGCGATGGACACCACCGGCACCCGCGCATCCAGCAGGGCGATCGGACCGTGCTTCATCTCGCCGGCGGGATAGCCCTCGGCATGGATGTAGCTGATCTCCTTGAGCTTGAGGGCCCCCTCCATCGCGATCGGATAATTGATGCCTCGCCCCAGGAAGATCACATCCTGGGTATCGGCGAACAGGTGGGCCAGCTCGGCGCAACGGCCGTCGTGGTCCTCCACCAGCTGTTGCAGCTGGGCGGGGAGCTGGCGCAGCTGGGCGGCCAGGGCCGCCAGCCGCTCCGGCCCCGGACCGGCGCTGCCGCGACGCTCCGCGAACGCCAGCGCCAGGCCGTAGAACGCCAGCAACTGGCCCAGGAAGGTCTTGGTGGCGGCGACACCCACCTCGATCCCGGCACCGATGTCGAGGATGTGGGGTACCAGCCGGCCCAGGGAGCTCTCGGGTCGGTTGGTGATCCCCAGCAGCCTGGGCGCATAGGCGGGATCCTGCCGCTGCTGGCGCCGCTCCTGCTCCATCGCCAGGGCGGCCAGGGTGTCGGCGGTTTCGCCCGACTGGGTCACCCCGATCGTGAGCATGTGGGGCACCAGCGGCGGCGGCGCATAGCGGAATTCGCTGGCATAGAACACGCTCGTGGGAATGCCGGCCAGCTGCTCGAGCAGGTAGGCCCCCACCTGGGCCGCATGACGACTGGTGCCGCAGGCCAGGATCTGGATCCGCTCCACCCCTTCGTACACCGCATCGTCGAGCGGGAGCGCCACCAGGGCCTCCTCCGGGAGGTGACGGGCCACCCACAGAGCCGCGGTTTCCGGCTGCTCGTGGATCTCCTTGAGCATGAAGTGGCGGAAACTGCGCTTGTCCGCCACGTGCTCGGTGCCGCTGAGCAGGCTCGGGGTGCGCTGCACCCGGGTGCCGGCCCCGTCGTAGAGCTCGATGCCGAGGGGCGTCAGCAGCGCCACCTCGCCGTCCTCCAGCGGCAGGATCGTGCGGGTGAAACCCGCCAGGGCCGGGGTGTCGCTGGCGCAGAGGAACTCCCCCTCCCCCAGGCCGATCAGCAGCGGGGCCTGGCGGCGGGCCACCACCAGCGCGCCCGGCACCTCCGCCCACACCACCGCCAGGGCGTAGGCGCCATGCAGCAACGGCAGGACGTCCTGCACGGCCCGCAGCAACAGGGCCGCATCGGCCTGGCTGCCCTCGGCCTGGAGCCGCCCCAGCTGGCGCGCCACCAGGTGGGGGATCACCTCGGTGTCGGTATCCGAGCGGAAGACCACTCCCTCGGCCTGCAGCTCCTCCCGCAGGCTGCGGTGGTTCTCAATGATTCCGTTCTGCACCACCGCCAACCGGCCGCTGGCATCGAGGTGCGGGTGGGCGTTGCGCTCCTCCGGCTTGCCGTGGGTGGCCCAGCGGGTGTGGCCGATGCCGCAGTGGCCCGGAGCCCCCTGGGCCTCGTAACGGGCGGTGAGGTTCACCAGCTTGCCCTCGGCCTTCAGGCAGTGGAGCCGGCCGGGGGCCGATTCAGCGGCGCCAGCCTCCACTTCCACCGTGGCGATGCCGGAGGAGTCGTAACCGCGGTATTCGAGCTGCCGCAAACCCTCCAGCAACTGGGGAGCTGCCTCACGCGAGCCGATCAGGGCAACGATGCCGCACATACAGACAGGAAAACGAGGTGGCGCGTGAGCGGGAGGGCAACCAGGGATCCGAGCAACAAAAAAGCCCGGCCGGGGCCGGGCATGAGCTTATGGGCAAAGGGCGCCCGAATCAGTACGAGAGGCCCATCGAACGGCTGGTCTCGTCACCGAGGTAGACGCGGATGCTGAGGAAGTCAGTGGGGCAGGCGGTTTCGCAGCGCTTACAGCCCACGCAGTCTTCGGTGCGGGGGGAGGAAGCGATCTGACCGGCCTTGCAGCCATCCCAGGGGACCATCTCAAGGACGTCGAGGGGGCAGGCACGGACGCACTGGGTGCAGCCGATGCAGGTGTCGTAGATCTTGACGGCGTGGGACATGCCTGGTCTCGCGGGTGGCCGGGAACAAACGGCGTGGTGCCCAACGTACCCAAACCGGAGGGAAGGCCTGCCTCCGTCCCCCCAGCCCGTCACCCTTGTTCATACGGCGCAGGTGGGGGTACTGGGCGGACCCGTAGGATGCGGCCTCCCACACAGCGGCCATGTCCCAGGAAGCGATCTTCGACCAAGTCCGCTCGATCGTTGCCGAGCAGCTCAGCGTCGACGCCGGTGAAGTCAAGCCTGAGTCGAATTTCCAGAACGACCTGGGTGCGGACTCCCTCGACACCGTGGAACTGGTGATGGCCCTGGAAGAAGCCTTCGACATCGAGATCCCCGACGAGGCTGCCGAAGGCATCACCACCGTCGGCGATGCCGTCAAGTACATCCAAGAGAAGCAGGCCTGAGGCGTCCATGGTGGAGGGACTCCGCCGCGTCGTCGTCACCGGCCTGGGCGCGGTCACACCGATCGGCAATGACGTCACCCAGTACTGGGAAGGTCTGAGCACCGGTCGCAACGGGGTGGCAGGGATCACCCTGTTCGATGCCTCGCGTCATGCGTGCCGCTTCGCCGCGGAGGTGAAGGGTTTCGATCCGGCCGGCTGGCTTGAGCCGAAGGAAGCCAAGCGCTGGGATCGCTTCTGTCAGTTCGGAGTGGTGGCCGCCAAGCAGGCCGTCGCCCATGCCGGTCTGACGATCGATGAATCCAATTGCGGCCGTGTCGGCGTTTCGATCGGCTCCGGCGTGGGAGGGCTTCTGATGATGGAGACCCAGGCTCACGTGCTGGCGGACCGCGGCCCCGATCGGGTCAGCCCGTTCTGCGTGCCGATGATGATCCCTAACATGGCCACCGGCCTGGCCGCCATCGCCCTGGGAGCGAAAGGGCCCAGCAGCGCCGTTGCCACAGCCTGTGCCGCCGGCTCCAACGCCATCGGCGATGCCTTCCGCCAGATCCAGCTGGGGCTGGCCGATGTGATGGTCTGCGGGGGCGCCGAATCGGCGATCACCCCCCTCGGCGTGGCCGGCTTCGCCAGCGCCAAGGCCCTCTCCTTCCGCAACGACGACCCCGCCACCGCCAGCCGCCCGTTCGATGCCGAGCGCAACGGCTTCGTGATCGGGGAAGGCGCCGGCGTTCTGGTGCTCGAGAGCCTGGAGCATGCCCAGGCCCGCGGGGCCACCGTGCTGGCGGAGATCGTGGGCTACGGCACCACCTGCGATGCCCACCACATCACCGCCCCCTCCCCCGGAGGCGTGGGTGGGGCCGAAGCGATGCGCCTGGCCCTGGTGGATGCCAGGCTCGCCCCCGAATCCGTGGACTATGTGAACGCCCACGGCACCAGCACCCAGGCCAACGACAGCAACGAGACAGCCGCCATCAAGTCGGCCCTCGGAGAGCATGCCCGCCACATCCCGGTGAGCTCCACCAAGTCGATGACCGGCCACCTGCTCGGCGGCAGCGGCGGCATCGAAGCCGTGGCGGCCGTTCTGGCGATCGGCCACAATGTGGTCCCCCCCACAATCAACTACGCCACGCCGGATCCGGCCTGCGACCTGGATGTCGTCCCCAACGCCGCGCGGGAACACCCCGTGAATGTTGTGCTGTCAAACTCCTTCGGGTTCGGCGGTCACAATGTCT
>JBKDOV010000025.1:0-12933 GCA_046342815.1 Cyanobacteriota bacterium | reverse complement strand
TTCACCTCGGTGGTGCTTCCCCAGGCCCTGCGGGTGGCCCTGCCGAGCATGGTGGGCCAGTTCATCTCGCTTCTCCAGGACACCACCCTGCTCTCCCTGATCGGCCTGATGGAGCTGCTGGGCACGGCCCGAACCGTGATGGCCAACCCGGCTTTCCTGGGTCGCAACGCCGAGGTGTATTTCACGCTGGCGGTGTTGTTCTGGTGCTGCTGCGCGGCCCTGGGGCTCGGCAGCCGGGCCCTGGAGAAACGCCTCGATCCGGCGGCGATTTCCCGATCCGGCTGAGCCGGGATTCTCCTCCCATCCCGACGATTCACCCCCTGCTGCGTTCCGACACCGACCTCCCCTTCGCCATGAACCAGCCCCTGTCCGCCCATCCATCGACCCCCGCCAGCCCGGCAAACGCCCGGATGATCGAGGCCCGCGGCGTGGAGAAGTGGTACCCCAACGGCTACCACGCCCTGCGGGGTTGCGATCTCACGGTGAACCGCGGCGAAGTGGTGGTGATCATGGGCCCCTCGGGCTCCGGCAAGAGCACCTTCATCCGTACCTTCAATGCCCTGGAGGATTTCCAGAAGGGCAGCATCTGCGTGGATGGAATCACCCTTTCCAACGACCTGCGCCAGATCGATGCGATCCGCCGCGAGGTGGGGATGGTGTTTCAGCAGTTCAACCTCTTCCCCCACCTCACGGTGCTCGACAACCTCACCCTGGCGCCGGTGAAGGTGCGGCGAAGGCCGAAGGCCGAGGTGGAGGAACAGGCCCGGGCCCTGCTGCAGCGGGTGGGCATCGCCGAGCAGGCCGAGAAGTTTCCCGGCCAGCTTTCGGGCGGCCAGCAACAGCGGGTGGCGATCGCCCGTGCCCTGTGCATGGAGCCCCGCATCCTGCTGTTCGATGAACCCACCAGTGCCCTCGACCCCGAGATGGTGCGGGAGGTGCTGGAGGTGATGCAGAACCTCGCCGCCGATCACATCACCATGGTGGTGGTGACCCATGAGGTGCGATTCGCCCGTCAGGTGGCCCACCGGGTGGTGCTGATGGCCGATGGCGAGGTGGTGGAGGAGGCTGATCCCGAAACCTTCTTCACCAACCCCGGCCAGGAGCGCACCCGGCGGTTCCTGGATCAGATCCTCTGAGTCGGCTGGGATCTGCCGGGATCGGCTGGGATCAGCTGTGAAGGGTCAATAACAGGTCCTCGGTGGACAGATGCGCCTGCCCGCATTGGGACCAGTGACGCAGATCGGGCAGAGGACCGAGTAGGTCATCGTTGGATCGGTGGCGGACTTCCCCGAGGGGAGGCCGGAACCCGGGAGCTCGGCCTGGGCGATCGAGGGGAGAAGCGTGGATCGGGGGGCCTGCGGCACGGCATCGACGATCCCCGTGGCCGCCTGGGCCGCCGGACCGAAGCCGAGGCAGACCAGCAGGGCGAGCAGGCAGGCACACAGGGAGCGAATCAGAGCCCCAGGAACCAAGGAAATGGCGTTCATTGACATAGCTGTGCCGAGAGTGACAACAGGACCACAAACGACAATGCTGAAACAGCAAAAGCGAAGTGGATATCTACCGATGCTAATCAAAAACTTTCAATCGCCTGATCGATTCATATTTTTTGCGGATCGGAGCGAACTTTTTTGTAGCTGATTGCGCATTTCCGGCCGTGGTCAGCGATGAGCCGTTCCCGTGCACGCCAGAATCAGGCCGAGTATTCCTCGAATTCTTCAGGCATGGCGATCGGCCCGGCTGCCCACTTCCGATGGCCCCTTGGGAAGATCCTGCCGTTGCTGTGCCTGGTGGCCTTTCCGTACCAGGTCCTCGCCGAGATTCCAGCCGGAGTGAGCGCCGGCGGGCTCGGCACCCGGATCAACGGCAGCATCTTCGGGCGCTGCACCGCCGGCAGTTGCGCCGTCAGCGGCGGCACCCGCAGCGGCTCCAACCTGTTTCAGCGCTTCAGCCAGTTCAGCGCCACGGGGGGTATCAGCAACGTCCGGGTCGACACCCAGGGGCTCGGCAACGTCTTTCTGGCGGTCAGCGGCCGCGAAGGCACCCTGCTGAACAGGCCGCTCCTGCTTTCCGGGCAAGCCAATCTGTTTCTGCTCTCACCGGCGGGCCTGCGGCTCGGGCCGGGAGCCCGTTTTGACAACGCCAGCACCCTGCTGCTCACCACCTCCACCGGCATCGCCCTCGGCCGGCAGCGTTTCGATGCCCTGGGCACCACCACGGCCCAGGCAGCCGCTCTGGCGGCCGCCCCGGCCCTGGAGGCGGAGGCGCTGCTTTCTTCGCCGGGGGGCGCCCTGGCCGGGCTGGATCTCCGGGGCCAGGGGCCGATTGAGATCGCCGGCGGCCTGATCAGCGTGGATCGCGATCTGCTGATCGATGCCACCGGAGGCCCGCTCCGCATCAGTGGCGAAATCAGTAACGAAATCGGTGGCGCAAAAGGCGAAGAGGCCCGCCTGGAAGCCGGCCGCTCCGTGCACCTGGCCGGACGCCAGCTGAGCCTGGAAAGCGTCGGGATCCGGGCAGGCGGGCCGGAGGGCTCGGGCCTGCTCGACCTGCGCACGGCGATGGGGGCGGATGGGGATCAGGGAGAAATCCAGATCAAGGGTCTGCGGGGCGAGGCCCGCCAGATCCTGATCACCGCAGGAGCGGTGAGCCTCGAACGCAGCCGGCTGGCGGCGCCGAAGGGATGGATCCAGCTGCAGAGCACCAACGGCCCGGATCGGCCCAACCGGTTGCGGGTGGTGGACAGCCAGCTGAATGCCGGCGTCGGTCGCCTCTCCCAGGCGGACGATGCCGTTCGCTTTTCGGTGCCGGATACGGAAGGAGGGCTGACGGAGCTGGCCAACCCCGCACCCCACATCGGTCTGATCGCAAGCGGCGATCTCGAGCTCGAAAATTCCCGGCTGGATGCCTCGCTCGATCTGCGGGCCCTGGGTGGATCCAGCCAGGAAGAGCCGGCGAACTGGCCCCAGGGCGGCGGCATCCTGCTGCTGGAGGCTGGCGGCCGTCTCTCGCTGGAATCCAGCCAGCTGGCCGCCGATGCCAGTCATGGTTTTGCGGGCCAGGTCGTACTGAAGGGCAACGACCTGCATCTGCTCGATTCCAGCCTCAGCGCCAATGGGGGCATGGGCTACGGCAACCTGCTGCTGGAGAGCAGGGGTGGCATGGAGATCCGCCGCAGTGATCTGCAGGCCCGCAGTGATCGCTATCCCGTGATCGATGGTCAGAGCCAGGTGGATGGCCTTCCCTGGGCCTTCCGCGGCGGCTGGATCCGGCTCTCGAATCAGTCCGAATCGCAGCCGATCGTGATCACCGATTCGCGCCTTTCCGCCAATCAGACCACCACGGGTGGTCCCCTCAGCAGCAGTTATTTCTCGGTGGAATCGTTGTATGGATTCAACATCGGCTTTTACAGAGATGAGCTGGCCTTCACCGGTGGTTACTCCTATGGAAACACCACTTCCCTGATCCAGGCCTACTCCACGGCAGGGATCCGGCTCCAGGATTCGCTGATCGAAGCCTCCAGCCGAGACCAGGCCGGGGCGCCGCCGGAAAACCGGGCGGGCCTGGTGAGTCTGATCAGTGAAGGCAACCGGCCGCTCGAAATCCTTTCCTCCCGCATTGACACGGCCACAGCGGCAGCGGCGGATCCCTCCGACCTGGATCATCAATCGGGCCTGATCTTCGCCTACAGCGAGGCCCCGATCCGGATTGCCGATTCCCAGTTCGACGCCTCCAACACCAGCCCGCGCGAATTGCCGATCACCCAGCTGCCGAGCGCGATTTCGATCATCTCCACCGGCAGCAACATCGAATGGCGGGGAAGCAATCAACTGGATGCCTTCCAGATCGCGTCCCCTTCGGAATCGGCCTTCCGCAAGGAATACGATGCGGATGGTTATCCGGTGGTCTACGACGTCAGAGGGGTGAATCTGTATCCCACCCTTCCCGCGCCAGAGCAGGCCAGCGTGGCGCCGGCTCCGGTTTCCGAACCCGACCCCGACACACCCTTCGAACTGACCCGGGAGTTCGATCGCAACAACGCGGTCTACAGCGTGGAGCTCCAACAGCTCTATGCCGGAGGAGATGGAGTCCAGACCGCCAGGCAGTTGCCGCCGCCCCCTGCCACCCAACCACCGCTCAACCCCCTCAGCCAGCAACTGGCCGCCGCCGCAGGCCCCACGCCCCAGGCCAGCCAGGTGCTGGTGGAGGCGGACAGCTCCAGCCAGTTTCAGGAGGCGCAACGGCAGGCCCTGAGCGATACGGTGCAACGGCTCGGACTGCCTCCCGGATCGGGCCGGCTGTGGAGCCTTCCCCAGCTGCAGACCCGCCTGCGCCAGGTCCGTCAGAGCCACCAGAGCGGTCCGTCCCGCTACATCCCTGCGATCCTGCAGCTGCAGCGCCAGCAGATCGCCCCCGGCGTTTCCCAGCTGACGGCAATCCTGCTGCCCCCCGAAGGCGAACCGATCAGCCGCAGCCGCTCGATCGCCACCGCCGAATTCACCACCCTGGTGCGCAGGTTCCGCCAACAGATCCGGCGCCAGGAGCCGCTCGGTAGCGATGCCAGCGACCCCGGCAGCCGACTGGCGGCGCTGCTGCTGGATCCTTTGGGCCCCGATCTGGAGGCGGCCGGCATCAATGCCCTGCTGATCCAGGCGGATCGGGGTCTGCAGAGCATTCCCTATGCGGCCCTGCCCCTGGCGGGCCAACGGCTTGCCCAGCGCTTTGCCCTCACCCTCACCCCGTCGCTGGGGCTTCTGGATCTGGCAGAGCTGCCTGCCGCCAGGGGAGATTCACCGATGCTGCTGGCCGGCGCCAGCACCTTCCAGCAGAAACTCTCCCCCCTGCCGATGGTCCGCCAGGAACTGCAGGTCCTGGCGGAGGACCATCCCTCCACCCTGCTGATCGACGGGGCGTTCGAACCCCGGGAGCTGCTGCGCCAGGCCAGCTTCCCCCGCTACCGGCAACTGCACATCGCCACCCACGCCGAATTCAGCCCGGAGACCGTCGGCGCAGGACGCCTCTACACCTCAACGGGGCAGATCAGCCTGGGGGATCTCGGCCGCAGCCTGCGCTCCCGACCGACCAGCGCACCGCTCGATCTGATCACCCTCAGCGCCTGCGACACCGCCCTGGGGGACGAACAGAGCGAGCTGGGTTTCACCGGCATGGCCCTGCAGGCCGGCGCCCGCAGTGGCCTGGGAACCCTCTGGAAGGTGGATGACGGGGCCGCCGCCTCCTTCTTCATCCAGTACTACCGATTCCTGCGCCAGGGGCTCAGCAAGGATCAGGCCCTGCAGGCCACCCAGCGGGCCTTCCTCAACGGTGGGGTGCGGCTGGAAGGCAGCCGGCTGGTGGGGCCGCCGGTGGCGTTGGGCACCACCCGCTCCCAGCTGCTGGATGGAATCGCCGCCGGCCAGCGCCCCCGCTACGACCAGGGCCTCAGCCATCCCTACTTCTGGGCCGGCATGGTGCTCACCGGGAGCCCCTGGTGATGGTGGTTCCCCTGATCGCCCAGCTGACGGCCCCCGCCCTGCAACCCGGCCCGGTGCGCCTGCCCTCGGAGGCGCCAGCCTTTCCGGCGCCGGAGCTGCGCCCCGCTCTGTCGCCCGCGCCGACCCCGGCCTCGGCGGAGCCCGCAGCTCCTGCGAGCCCGACCCCGGCCCCGACTACGGTCCCGGCACCGGCCCCGCTCCCTACAAGCCCCCCCGCCGTGGAGGGCTTCAACCCCTACGGGGCGGCCGAGCTGCACCGCATCCTGGCCGGTTGCGCCACCGATCCACGAAACGATCCCAGCACCAATTCCAGCGGCGATCGCAGCACGGCAACCGCCCGCTGTGCCTCGGTGCTTTCGGCACGCCTGTTTCGCGACGGCTACCTCAACACCCAGGTCACAGCCGTGGAGCAGCCCCCCCACGGACTGCTGCGGGTCAGGGCGGGCAGGATCGAGGAGGTGAGGATCCAGAGCTCCAGCAAGGCGCTGGAACGGCGCCTCAAGCCCCTGCTCCAGTCCCTGCAGGGCAGTGTGCTGCACATTCCCACCCTCACCGCCAGCCTCACCCAGGTGCAGCGGCTGCCCGGCGTGGGCCTGGTGCGCAGTTCGCTCAACCGGCTCGGGCAGGACTCCTCCCGGGCGGTGCTGGTGGTCACCGCTGAACCGGGGGGCAGACCGCTGCAGGGCGAACTGAGCCTGCGCAATGACGGCAACGGCGGCAGCGGCCAGTTCCGGGGGGTGGCAGCGCTGATGAAGCAGGGAGCACTCCTGCCGGGAGACACCGTGCTGCTCTACGGCGAACTCAACACCGACAACGACCCCGAACTCGGCTACCGGGTGGGGTCGATCAGCTACACCCTGCCCCTTTCCTCCCAGCTCAGTTTCACCGGCGCCTTCGGGGCCAGTCGGCGCTCCCTGGTGGAGGCCGAACCACCGCTCCACGATCTGCAGTTCCGCCAGCTGCAGGGCTACGGCCAGTTCGATCTCACCTTCCTGGAGACCCTGAGCTCCCGGTGGTATGGCTTCGCCGGCCTGAGCGTGAACCGCAGCGATGCCTACCTGCAGGGAAGATCGATCCAGGCGATCCCCGGCGGCGGAGACGATGGCTGGCTGCGCAGCGGTTTCGTGCGGATCGGCATGGGTTACGACGCCCTGCTCGGTTCGATGGCCTTCCGTGCCTCCGGCTATGGCCTGCAGGGCATCGCCGAATTCACGCCCGCGGCGCAGCAGCACGAGCTGATGTTCCTGGGCATCCACCCCGGCCAGGCCCGGGCGATCGGCACCGAGCTCTCCGCCAGCTGGCGGCCGGGTCGCCGCTGGCAGCTGGATCTGCGCGGCGCCGCCCAGCTGGCCCTTCAGCCGCTCACCAACCCGATGGGCTTCAGCCTGGGCAGCGACAGCGGTCTGCGCGGCCTGCCGGGCCAGGTGGTGAGCGGAGACAGCGGCATTCTCGGGGCCGGCGAACTGAGCTGGAGCTTCTGGCGCTCCCCCTCCGGCCGGGACGAACTGCAGCTGGTGCCCTTCCTGGGAGCCGGCAACGTCTGGACCTCCGTGCCCGCCGCCACCCTGAGCGACACCGTGGGAGCCACCGGTCTGCTGCTGCGGTGGCTGCGCGGGAGCCACACCAGCCTGGAGCTGGGCTGGGTCCGGCAGTTCACCTCCTCGGATCCGGCGTTCTGGGATGGCTGGATCCTGGGCAGTGGTCTCTACGCCAGGGCCGCCTACCGCTTCTGAAGCTGGGCCCGGTCAGGGAAGGGTCGCCCAGTCGGCCGCGTTGAGGCCGGGGAAGAGGCCATCCTCCCGCTCCACCGCTGCGAGCCATTCCGGCGCCAGGGGAGTGCCGTTCTCGATCGCGTCGAGCAGGCGCCAGAAGCGATCCAGGTGGCGATGGATCCGTTCCCGAGCCAGGCCGGTGGTGGTGCCGGCCCGCAGGATGAAGCTCCAGTCCGAACTCTGGGCCAACAGCAGTTCGCGACCCGCCTGGGTGAGCCAGCGCCGGTGTTCGGCGCTGCCGACGCCGCGGTTGACCCGGCGCACCATCGCCCGGGAGGCCCGCTGCCATTCCGCCACCACCCAGGAATTGGTCTCGTTGAGCCAGTAGTCGTGGTAGCCCCCCTGGCCCCAGCTGGAGGGGGAGGGGGCGCACACCTGGAGCGGAGTGCCCCGACCGAGCACCTCCCGCAGGTGGGCGAATTGGAGGTCGAGGTCGGCGCCCTGGCGAAACAGTTCGGCCAGGAAACGGGGACCTTCAAACCACCAGTGGCCGAACAGCTCGGCGTCGAAGGGGGCCACCAGCAAGGGGGGTCTCTCGATCGTGGCGGCCAGGCCGTGGAGCTGGGCCAGGCGCCCATCCAGGTAGGCCCGGGCGTGCTGGCGAACCTTCGCCTCAGCCTCGGCAGGCTCGTAGGGCTGCTTTTCCTCGAGCGGGCAGCCCTGGGCGGTGACCCGGTGGAGCTTCAGGCCCAGGGGCCTGCGGCTGGGGATGCCTTCGGCCGCCAGCCGCTCTTCGGGGAGGTCCCAGCCCAGGTCCCGGTGGAATTCCCGGTAGGCGCCGTCGCCCGGATACCCCTGGCTGGCGCTCCACACCGGCAGGGTCGATTCGCTGTCGCGGGCGAACACGGCCACGCCGGCGGGAGAGCAGATCGGGGCGTACACCCCGAAGCGAGGCCGGGGCAGCGCATGCAGCAGGCCATGGCTGTCGAGCAGGGTGTAGCGCAGACCGCACTGGGTCAGCAGCTTGTCGAGATCCTCGTAGTAGGCGCACTCCGGCAGCCAGATACCGAGGGGCCGTTCGCCGAGCAGGCGCTGGTGCTCGCGGATCGCGGTGAGTAGCTGGGCCCTCACCGCCTCCGGCGAGTCCCGCAGCAGGGGCAGGTAGCCGTGGGTGGCTCCGCAGGTGATCAGGTCGAGCACCCCCTCCTGCTGCAGGCGGCGGAACCGGGGCAGCAGGTTGCCTTCACAGGCGCGCCATTGCTCCTGAATCCCCTTCAGCTCCTCCGCCAGGGCGGCGGTGGAAACGGCCAGAGCGCCGGGGGCCTCGGCCAGCAGCACCAGTCGCTGGTCCAGCCAGGGCAGGAAACGCCTGTTGAGGCCGGCATCGCTCAGCAGCGACAGCAGGGTGGGCGAGAGCCCGAGGGTGAGGCGCGGCCGCTGCCGGGGGTCCGCCGCTGCGGCCTCGAGCACCGCCAGCAGCGGCAGATAACACTCCTGCAGCGCCTGGAAATACCAATCTTCCTCAAGCGAACCCGGTTCTCCCGAGCGCACGTAGGGAAGATGTGCGTGGAGAACCAGGGCCAGATCCCCTGCGGCCATGGACGTCCCGCGGTGAGCGAAGTGTAAGGCGAGCCCCTAGGGTGGAAGCGCGTCCACACGTTCCCACGGTCGATGCAGCGGGCCCTGGCCGTGGACGGCCACAGCATGTTTTACGCCCAGCAGAAGGTGGGCTGGTTCTTCGACCCTCGCAAGCTGCTGGAACTGGCCGGCGAAGGTGAAGGCGTCGAACTGGGCAGTGCCTTCTGGTACGCCGGCCTGCGGGACCCCACCGACCAGCGGCCGTTCCGGGATGCCCTCACCAGCCTGGGCTTCACCGTGCGCACCAGGCCCCTGCGCGAACTTTCCGGGGCCGGCGGCAGCGGCACCGGCGGCGGCGGATCAGCGGGGGGAGAGGCGGAGGGGCGGCACTACGCCCGCGCCAATCTCGATGTGGAGATCGCGATCGATCTGCTGGTGGTGGCCCATCGCACCGAGGAGGTGTGGCTGCTGAGCGGCAGCAGGGATCTGGAGCGACTGGTGGAGGTGCTGCGGTCCCGGGGGCTGCGGATCGTGCTGATCAGCACCGATGGCATGGTGGCGCGGGAGCTGCGCAACGCCGCCGACCGCTTCGTGGACCTGGCCAGCCTGCGGGGGCGGCTGGAACGGGCCGACGCCCTGCAGGCGCCTGTGTTCAGCCGCAACCCCTCCTGAACCAGCCCGCGCGGCCCCCGCGACCCCCTGCCCCTAGAATGGGGCTATCTCATACTCACTCCGCTTAAGCGGCACTCCCTCCCCGACTTCTCCGATGGCGCGCGATCCCGGCCGGGTACTGATCTTCGACACCACGCTCCGCGATGGGGAGCAGTCGCCTGGCGCCAGCCTCAATCTCGAAGAGAAGCTCGCCATCGCCCAGCAGCTCTCCCGCCTCGGGGTGGACATCATCGAAGCCGGCTTTCCCTTCGCCAGCAGCGGTGATTTCAATGCCGTGCAGCGCATCGCCGCCAGCGTCGGCACCCCCGATGGTCCGGTGATCTGCGGCCTGGCCCGCGCCGCCGCCGGCGACATCAAGGCCTGCGCCGAGGCCGTGGCCCCCGCCGCCCGCCGCCGCATTCACACCTTCATCGCCACCAGCGACATCCACCTCGAGCACAAGCTGCGCAAGAGCCGCGCCGAGGTGCTCACGATCACCCGCGAGATGGTGAGCTACGCCCGCTCCCTCGTCGACGATGTGGAATTCTCCTGCGAGGACGCCGGCCGCAGCGACCCTGAATTCATGCACCAGGTGATCGAGGCCGCGATCGCCGCCGGCGCCACCACGATCAACATCCCCGACACGGTGGGCTACGCCACCCCCACCGAATTCGGCGCCCTGATCGCCGGCATCAACAGCGCGGTGCCCAACATCGATCAGGCCATCCTCTCGGTGCATGGCCACAACGACCTCGGCCTGGCGGTGGCCAACTTCCTCGAGGCCGTCAAGAACGGCGCCCGCCAGCTGGAATGCACGATCAACGGCATCGGCGAGCGGGCCGGCAATGCCTCGCTCGAGGAGCTGGTGATGGCCCTGCATGTGCGCCGCAGCTACTACAACCCCTTCCTCGGAAGGCCTGCCGACAGCAGCGAGCCGCTCACCGGCGTGCGCACCGAGGAGATCACCAAGACCTCCCGCCTGGTGAGCAACCTCACCGGCATGGCGGTGCAGCCCAACAAGGCGATCGTGGGGGCCAATGCCTTCGCCCATGAATCGGGCATCCACCAGGACGGCGTGCTCAAGAACCGCCTCACCTACGAAATCATCGATGCCCGCACCGTCGGTCTCACCGACAACCGCATCTCCCTGGGCAAGTTGTCCGGGCGCAGCGCCTTCCGGGCTCGGCTTGAGGAGCTCGGCTACAGCCTGGAGGGCGAAGACCTCAACGACGCCTTCCTGCGCTTCAAGGACCTGGCGGATCGCAAGCGGGAAATCACCGACCGCGATCTCGAAGCCATCGTCAGCGAGCAGGTCCAGCAGCAGGAGGAGGGGCGCTTCACGCTGCGGCGGGTGCAGGTGAGCTGCGGCACCGGCCTGCTGCCCACCGCCACCGTGACCCTCGAAACCGCCGACGGCATCGAACGCAGCGAGGCGGCGATCGGCACCGGCCCGGTGGATGCGGTCTGCCAGGCACTCAACCACCTGGCCGGCGTGCCGAATGAGCTGGTGGAGTTCTCGGTGAAGAGCGTCACCGAAGGCATCGACGCCATGGGGGAAGTCACGATCCGGCTGCGGGCCGATGGGGTGCTCTATTCCGGCCATTCCGCCGACACCGACATCGTGGTGGCCGCGGCCCAGGCCTTCGTGAACGCCCTCAATCGCCTCGTGACCGGCGGCCAGAGGGCCCCCCTCCATCCCCAGAAGGCTCCCCTGCCCGTGGCCGAACTGCCCCGGCTCTGAACGCCGATGCTCCGCTGCCGATTCTCTGCTTCAGAAGATCGGCCGCCACCCCCCCTGGCCGTCCTGCACGAACCCCATCCAGGGGGGCAGCAGCCCCACCAGGGCTCCCGATACGCACAGCGTCTGCTCAAGGCTGAGCCGGTCGACCATGCCGGGCGGCACCTGCAGCGGGAACAGCTCGCCACGGCCTGGGCGCACCACCACCACAGGACCACCGGTGGGGAGCAGCTGCAGGCTCTCCCCCTGCAACGGCTTCACCCGCACCCCCTGCCGCCAGGCCTGTTCCAGGCAGCCCTGCTGGCGCAGCACCGCCGCATCGAGCCCGGGAAACCCCTCCAGCAATCGATAGGCCGCCGTCATGTCGGCGGCATAGAGATCCCGCCGGGCACGCACCAGCGCCAGGATGGCGCTGCGATCGGCCGGCTGGATCGTCTGGATCGGGGGCTGGCTCTGCCAGGGCTGCTCGTCGGCAAAGGGGGCATCAAAGCTGCGGCGGAACTCCACCGGCCCGCGAGAATCACGGCGCTCGCTGCCGCGGTCCGTTTCATTGGTGGCCTCGAGCCGCACCCGGTTTCCCTCCACCTGGCGTCGCTGGCTCACCGAATCCTCCACGCTGTTCCAGCTCAACTGGGCCGAATAGGGGGCGCCGACCTGGCGGGGGGTGAAGCGCAGCACCAGGCTGTTTCCTTGGCGGCGCAACAGGCGGCGGAAGGATTCCATCGGCAGCCAGAGGCCGGGGGAGAGGCGGCGCTCGGCAAACAGCACCATGGCCTGGTCGGCCTCCAGTTCCTTCTCCAGCAAAGGCAGTCCATTGATCTCCAGTTCGGCCTTGCCGGCCACGGTTGGCACCCGGTCGGCCGTGGCGGGATCCCCCCGGAAAGCGGTGAACCCGAATTCCAGGTTGAGCACCTCGGCCAGGGCGGGGGAAGAACCGGAAACCAGCAGACCAAGCGGCAGGCTCAGCAGCAGGGCAGCGAGGCGGGGTGGGCGCATCCGGCTCTCTCTTGGACGACCCCCACTCTGACCAGCGCCAGAGCTGCGCGCAGCCCCGCAGCCCGACAGCCCAGGCGGCGCCGAATCCGGGCGGACGGCAGACTGCTGCAGCCCTCCGGTCGGAACCGCCCCAGCCCATGCGCCAGCCCTCCAGCGGACCCGCGCGCGCCCCCCTGGCCCAGGCCCTGCAACTGGCCCTGCTGCTGCTGCTGGCGGTGCTGATGCTGCTGCCGCTGCTGTGGCTGGTGAGCACGTCGCTCAAGGGGGCCGGCGAGGACATCTTCACCAGCCCCCCGGCCCTGCTGCCCAGCCAGCCGAGCCTGGAGGCCTACGGCCGCCTGTTCTCCGACCCGGGCAATCCGATCGCCCGCTACCTGTTCAACAGTGCCCTGGTGAGCGGTCTGGCGGTGCTGGCCAACCTGCTGTTCTCGTCCCTGGCCGCCTACCCGCTGGCGCGGATGCGCTTCGCCGGCCGCGGCCTGGTGCTCGCCCTGGTGGTGGCCACGATCCTGATTCCCTTCCAGGTGGTGATGATCCCGCTCTACCTGCTGATGGTGCAGGTGGGCCTGCGCAACACCCTCTGGGCCCTGATCCTGCCCCAGGCCGCCACGGCCTTCGGGATCTACCTGCTGCGGCAGAGCTTTCTCGGGGTGCCGGTGGAGCTGGAGGAGGCGGCCCGGATCGATGGCTGCAGCCCCCTGGGGGAATGGTGGAACGTGATGATCCCGGCGGCCCGTGCCGATCTGATCACCCTGGCGATGTTCGT
>JBKDOV010000024.1:0-7251 GCA_046342815.1 Cyanobacteriota bacterium | reverse complement strand
CGGCGGCACCATTTCCCTGCTGTGCACCTCCAACACCATGCTCGCCAGCGACGCGAGCCGTCAGCTGGGGTTCGGGTCGATCGTACTCGTCGACGTCACCGCCATCGGCATCCCGGTGTGGCTCCTGGGCAGCCTCTACATGCTCTGGGCCTCCGATCGTCTCCTGCCCGACCGCGGCCTCGACAACGACGACCTGCTCGCCGGTCTCAGTCGCGAGGGCTACCTCACCGACGTGCTGATTCCTGAGGGCTCCGAACTGGTCGGCCAGTCGCTGCGCAACAGCCGTCTGCAGCGACGCTTTGACGTGGATGTGCTCGAGCTGCATCGCGGCCCCGAGAGCTTCTCGGCTCCCCTCGCCGACCTGCCCCTGCTGAGCGGCGATCGGCTGCTGCTGCGCTGCAACCGCGACAACCTGCTGCGGCTCCAGCAGGAGCACACGATCACCCTGGCGCCGGTGGGGGAGGCGGAAGACGACCTGCGCGAACTGGCCGGGGCACCCGGTTCCCCCCAGCGGGTGGTGGAGGTGCTGCTGCCCAATGGCTCCACCATCGCCGGCACCAGCGTGCGCGATCTCCGCTTCCGCCAGCGCTACAACGCCACCCTGCTGGCGGTGCGGCGTGGCAACCAGGTGCTCAGGGAACTGCTGGGCCGGGTGGTGCTCCAGGCCGGTGACGTGCTGCTGCTGCAGGCCCCCCGCGATGCCATCCGCGGTCTGCAGGCCAGCAACGACCTGGTGCTGCTCGAGGAACTCGAGAAGGACATGCCCACCACTAACCGCAAGTGGGTGGCGGTGATCGTGGCGGCGCTGGTGATCCTGCTGCCGCTGTTCAAGCTGCTCAACCTGATGGCGGCGGTGCTGCTGGCGGTGGTGATCATGGTGGCCACCGGCTGCCTGCGGCCGGGCGAACTGCAGCGCTCGATCCGTTGGGACGTGATCCTGCTGCTCGGTTCGCTCTCCTGCTTCAGCGCCGCGATGCAGAAGACGGGCCTGGCCGAGGCCCTCGCCACCGACCTGCTGCAGGCCCTCAATGGCTGGCCCGCCTACGGCGTGCTGCTGGTGGTGTTCGTGCTGGCCCAGCTGTTCACCGAAGCCCTCAGCAACGGCACCACCGTGGTGCTGCTGATGCCGATCGCCACCGCCCTGGCCAAAGGCCTCGGCCTGCCGCCGATGGCCTTCATCTACGCGATCCTTTTCGCCGCGAGCCAGAGCTTTCTCACCCCGATCGGCTATCAGACCAACCTGATGGTGTTCGGCCCGGGTCGCTACCGTTTCCTCGACATGACCCGCTACGGCGCCCCGCTCACCATCGGTCTGGCCCTGCTGGTGCCCTGGCTGATCTGCCGTCACTTCAGCATCTGAAGGAACTGGTTGGCGGTCGTGGGCCGGAGACGCGCTAAAAACGAAGGGACCAAGCGGCAGGGTGCGGCATGAAGGTTCTGGTCACCGGCGGGGCGGGCTACATCGGCAGCCATGCGGTGCGGGCGCTGCAGCAGGCGGGCCATCAGCCCGTGGTGCTCGACAACCTCAGCCATGGCCATCGCGAGGTGGCCGAGCAGGTGCTGCAGGTGCCGCTGATCGTGGGCGACCTGGCCGATCGCGCCCTGGTCGAGGGGCTGTTGCAGGAGCACGCGATCGAGGCGGTGCTCCACTTCGCTGCCTTCACCTACGTGGGGGAATCGGTGGCCGATCCCTCCCGCTACTACGGCAACAACGTGGCCGGCACCCTGGCGCTGCTCGATGCGCTGGTGGCCACCGGCCGGGCCCGGGGCAGTGCGCCGCCGCCGATCGTGTTTTCCTCCACCGCCGCCACCTACGGCATCCCCACCCAGGACCTGATCACCGAAGACCACCCCACCCAGCCGATCAACCCCTACGGCGCCAGCAAGCTGATGGTGGAGCGGATGCTGGCCGATTTCGGCCACGCCTACGGCCTGCGCGTGGTGATCTTCCGTTATTTCAATGCCGCCGGCGCTGATCCCGGCGGCGAACTCGGCGAAGCCCACGATCCGGAAACCCACCTGATCCCATTGGTGCTCGATGCGATCACCGGTCGCCGCTCGGCGATCCAGGTGTTCGGCACCGATTACCCCACCCCCGATGGCACTTGCATCCGCGATTACATCCACGTGGCCGATCTGGCCGATGCCCATGTGCTCGGCCTCGAACGGCTGATGGCCGCCGCCGCCGCCCCCGCCGCCTCAGCATCAGCACCGGCCGGGCCCTCGATCTACAACCTCGGCAACGGCACCGGCTACTCGGTGCAGCAGGTGATCGAGGCGGCAAGGGCGGTCACGGGCAGGGATCTGCGGGTGGAGGTGGCGCCGCGCCGGGCGGGGGATCCGCCGGTGCTGGTGGCCAGCAGCGCCCGGGCCCGCGCCGAACTCGGCTGGACCCCCCGCTACGACGACCTCGCCACGATCCTGCGCCATGCCTGGCAGTGGCATCAGCGCCGCTTCCCCAGTGGCACGGTTGCCGGGTGAGTAACGCCTTCGACTGGTCCGCCCTGGAAGCCTGCCGCCACCAGCTGGCGGCGGGGGAGGCGGCGGCGGCGGTGGAGCGGCTGCGCCAACTGCGCCAGGAGCACGCGGAGCCGGTGATCGCCACGGTGCTGGCCGATGCCTTGTTTGCCCTGGGGCAGCAGGAAGAGGCCCTGGCCTGTCTCCAGGTTGACATCGACCAGGGCGTGGACAACCACTGGACCCATTACTCCCAGGGGAGTCTGCTGGCCCGGATGGGGCGGGTGGAGGCCGCCGCCGCCGCCTTCCGCCAGAGCCATGCCCGCCAGGGCTGGGTTCAGAGCCTGGAGCGGGGCTACACCCTCAGCCACGACTACTTCTCCGGCAACATCCCCCAGTGGCGGCAGTTCTTTGACGAGGTGATCCACCAGGCTCCGATCCGGATCCTGGAGATCGGCTCCTGGCAGGGGGGCTCCAGCCTGTGGCTGCTCGACCATGTGCTCGGTCCCCGCGGTGGGGTGCTGCATTGCGTCGACACCTGGGGCGGCAGTTCCGAGCACGGCTTCCTGGCGGAACTGGGGATCACGATCGAGGCGCTGTTCGACGCCAACATCGCCCGCAATCCCCACGCCGCCTTGGTGGAGAAGAAGAAGGGGCCTTCCGAGGAGGTGCTGCCCGGGCTGGAGCCCCGCAGCTACGACCTCATCTACATCGATGGCGCCCACGAGGCCAGCTTTGCGATTCAGGACGCCA
Source organism: Cyanobacteriota bacterium (assembly GCA_046342815.1). Taxonomy (GTDB): domain Bacteria; phylum Cyanobacteriota; class Cyanobacteriia; order PCC-6307; family Cyanobiaceae; genus Cyanobium. The sequence goes on along the minus strand of JBKDOV010000024.1, from coordinate 4,041 downwards.
TCCACGCCCATCGGCTGGTGCGCTCCGGCGGCTTCCTGCTGTTCGACGACTACTACTTCCAGTTCGCCGATCCCAGCCAGCACACGGCCCGGGCGATCGATTTCTTCGTGGACACCTTTCATTCCAGCTATACCCTGTTACACAAGGGATCTCAGGTGTTAATGCAGAGGCTTCCTGATAAGGTGCTAGAAATTTTACAGAAAGAGCGAGAATCGCAGGACTCTATCGAGCAGCCCGTGTTGCCTGAGGCTGGTCGGGCCTATGTGCAGGAATCTGCTAGTCAGGATGTGATCGAGGCTCGGTCCGTTGCAATGCAGTTGTTTTGGCAGCCCTTAGAAGTAGATGGCTTTAATGAGAAATGGTCGATATATCGAGAGTTGCATGCAGGGGATATGCCTATTGTTCATGCTTTTGTTCTTCCTGAGGATGCTTGTTCTATTCAGGCACTGAGGCTGGACCCTGCAGAAGCACCTTGCCTTGTTTGCATAGAGCGATTGGAGTTGAGGAACCCTGGCGAACCTCTGCTTTGGAGTTGGAGTGTTTTTGAGAATGATGCGCCTCCTTTTGTGGCTGTCAATGATCAAACAGTGGTATTGGAGGCGAGTCCTGGTTGTGTCCTTTGCAAGGATGGAGATCCTTCCTTGTTGATGTTAATCCCGCAAAGAGTGCTTGGAATGCTGCGAGGCGGAGGTATTTTGTCGATTACGGTGCGTTGGGAGAGATTGGGAAGTGAGCTGGTGGATGTTCTGTCTTAGTTGCATCCAAGAGAAGCAAGTGCTGCTCTGCGTTTTGAGTGATTAAAAATTGCCATGTGTGGCTCAGGCTTGACATGAGCTGGCGGCGGTAGGTGCAATCCCAACCCAAGCCAGTGGCGCAGTTCGTGAATGGAAATGATGCGCAAACCGGCTGGTAGAAGACCGGTGGCGATCACCCCTTGACTCCATCGGGCAAATACGCCGCTGAGGATGGGTGGCCCACTGATGTCCCAGTGGCTGAAGCCTTCTCCTAAGAGTGTATTTCGGCAGATCTGTTCTAGTGCGGCGTGTACGAACGGATGACGTGGTGTTGCTGCAATTAGATCCAGCCCTAGCGCACCATCTGCATCCTGCACCAAAACAAGGTTGCAGGCTTCGATAAGGGTGCTTAGTGGCTTCTGGCTGCGGGTATTCCAGCAAACTGATACTCCGCCAAATTGCCAGATCCGAGCCAGACGCAAAAGATCGCCGCGTACGGTGGGGTCATTGAGACAGCTCATGGCTGCCTGGACAAGGGGGGGGAGTGGTTCACACTTGGTGGCAAGCTCCAGATCGTGGTCCAACCAGTTCAATTTCCAAGTAGGATGGTCTTTCCTCCAGCCTGCTTCAATCTGAAGAAGGGCTGCTGTGTCGCCGGGGTGTCGCCTGAGCAGCCAAAGCTGTTCAGGTATCAATTCATCGTAATCTGGCTTGGGAATTACGGATGCTTTCACGCCGATGGCTTCAGACCGCCTTAACTCTTGAAGCAGGCCATATGCCAGGGCTGTAGAATTCGCATGTTTTGACAAGGCTAAAGCGATGTCTATATGGTTATTTGGAGGGTTTTGTCGGCGAAGTTGAGCTAGTTCTGCGATGGCTTCGCGATTTGCTCCTATTTCAATCTGCCATAGCCGCCATGGTTCCTGGTTGGCCAAGCGCACTTGGTTTGGATCTGAGCTATTAAGCAGCAAGTGTCGAATGCGCTTTCGCAGACTTTGTGCTTGCTTGATGTCTCCGTAGGTAGTGCTGATCCGCTCCGCTAGATCCAGTGCCTCGATACGAAACGGGGTAACTGCCTCTTCTTTGCTGAGGGTGTCTATCGTAAGCAAGAGCAATATTGCTCTGGTGTGGTTGTAGCGATGCCGAGCCAATTGGCTGGCGCGAAATAGTGCCCAGTTTTGTTTGTCGTGGCCTGTGGTGGGGAGGTTGGCCAGCGCAGCGTCTGCGGCTGGGTCTGCAAGCCCGAGCAGGGCTTCGAATCGCAAGCGTTGTAGGGGTTCCAGCGGGCCGACGCCGGCTTCAACGGCGTGGTGCTGGTGGGTGGCGGCGCGGTGGGCCTGCAAATTCAGGTCGTGGGGGTGGAGGGCGAGATGGAGTTCGATCCGCTGCAGCAGGGGCGCTTCGCCGAGCACGGGGCGCAGCTGGTCGATCCTGGTCTGCACCGTCTCCAGCTCCCGAGCCCGCAGGTGCTGATGCAGCCCAGGCAGCTCCTGCTGGAGGAGCTGGCGGGCGGCTTCCGGATCGCTGGGGATCGGCGGTGCGGGAGGAGATGGGGGCGTGGGGTCGATCAGACCAGCTGCAGCGACAGGTGGGCAGTGGGGGCGTTGGCGCCTGCCGCAGCAGATGCGTTGGCAGGAGCATGGGCAGTGGCGCCTGCTGCGTAGAGGGTGAGGGAATCGATCCCGACCAGGGCCCGGATTTCGGCGGGCAGTTGGCGGGAAAAGACCAGACGCGGCATGGGCAGTTCGTCCATGGTGGTCTCCTCGCCGTAGAGCTCGAGGTAATCGGCGAGGTTGTCCCATACCTTGCGGCTGAAGCCGTCGCCATCACTGGAACCGCTGGCGTAATACGACTCGGCGAGCATGCCGTTGGCCCAGATCAGGCCGTGCTGCTCGAGCTCCACCGTGAGGTAGGTGATGGTGGGGGAGGCAGCCCATTCCTGATAGCGGGTGATGGTGCGATCGTTCTCGAGGGTGCCGGCTTCCACGAGGCAGCCGAGCAGGGCGAGGCCGTGATTGGGGGTGAGGTAGGTGTCGCAGCAGGGGCCGTGGCCGCCGAGGGCGCCAGCCACGATCCGCACCGGCAGCTTGTTGAGGTGCTTCAGGGCAGCGATCGTGTGGGTGCTGCGGCCCACGAACTTCACGGCTACCGGCCCTTCGGGCGTAAGCACCAGATCGCCGGGCTGCAGCTGCTCGATCGGTGTGGCGCCTGCGGGGGTGCTGATCAGGGTGCCGGCCATGAAGCAGACGGGATCCATCCCCAGGGTGAAGTTATAACTCTGGGAGCTGCCGCCATAGGCATCCAGGGCTGTGATCGTCTTAGAGCCATCGGCTCCCAGGGTGGTGAGGTTTGCGGGTGTAAGGGTGTAGGAGAAGGCGCCAGTATCCGGGTCGGAAGTGGTGGTGCCCAGTGGGGTGCTGCCTGCCCAGATGGCAATTTGACTGCTGATGCCGAGGGCGGAGGTGGTTCCTTCCACCACCTGATCGCCGCTGGCGCTTGAAACGGTGTTGTCACTGCCACCCACTGAGGTGATGGTGATTTCGGCGGGGGAGAAGGCGCCGCTGTCGATCACCGTGATCGCTGTGTCGTAGGCCGTGGCGGGCCCGGCGTTGCCGGCGGCATCAACCTGGCGCACCTGCACCTGATTGACAGAGAAGCTGCCGTAGACCGTGAACGTGGTGCCCGTACCGTTCGACCAGCTGTTGCCGCTGTCGGTGGAGTACTGCCAGTTGTTGCCGGTTTCCAGATCACTGATGCTGAAACTTCCACCGATGGCAATGCCATCCCCGAGGATGCCGTTGTCCGGTGGCGGCGTGAGGGTGAGGGAACCGGTGGGGGGGGTGGTATCGACGGCGACGGTGCCCGTTGGGTCGACGTTATTGAAGCCGGAGGCGACAACAGCATTTCCAGCGCTGTCCGTGATGGTGCCTGTGAGAGCGCCAGTGAAAGCGGTGGCGAGATCAGCGGTGGACTGTGGGGAAGTAGGTGTGTAAGTGAAGGTGAGCTGATTGGTGCCGGAGCCGAAGGTGTAGGTAGCGGAGCCGCCGGAATTCAGGGCAAGGGTGGGAGTGCCAGTGACGGTGACGTTTTCACTGAGGTTGACGAGGAGGGTGATGGCTTCGCCAGCAGCGAGATTGCCGTCGTTGGTGCCGTAGACGATGGAGGATACGGTTGGAGCAGTGGTATCGACGGTGACGGAGTTTGAGGAAGCGGAGCTGAGGTTGCCAGCGGCGTCAACGGTGTAGAGCTTGTAGGTGCCATCTTCGAGGCCAGCGGCGGAAAGAGAAGTATTGGTATTTGCTGCGGA
>JBKDOV010000023.1:0-6650 GCA_046342815.1 Cyanobacteriota bacterium | reverse complement strand
GCAGATGTGGTTGATGTAATCCGGCATGCGGCGCAGGATCGTGTCGACGATCACCTCTGCCGAGTAGCCGCGCTCGGCGTTGTCACGGTGGATCTTCTGGATCCATTCCAGGTTGGTGATCGGCACCACGCCGATCAGCAGGTCGACAAGGCCAGCCACGTCATAGCCGTCTCCCTTCACGCCGCCGTGGAGACCCTCGTAGAAGAGCAGGTCGGTGCCGGTGGGGATCGCTTCCCAGGGGGTGAACTGGCCAGGCTCCAGACTGGTGCCGAGGCGGCCGTTGTGCTCGGCGGCCTCCTCGACGGAGTGGAGGTAGTAGCGCTTCTCGCCACCGCCGGTTTCGCCGTAGGTCTGGAAGAGTTCGCCCAGCTTGTCGAACAGGTTGGCTTCCGGGCCGAAGTGGGAGAAGTTCTCACCCTTGGCCAGGGCCTTGGCCATGGCCTCCTTCATTGGGCCCCGCTCGTAGCGGTGGTAGCTGTCGCCCTCGACCACGGCAGGCGTGATCCCCTCGCGTTTGAAGATGTGCTCGAAGGCCCGCTTGACGGTGCTGGTGCCTGCTCCGGAGGAACCGGTGACAGCCACGACCGGATGACGCGTCGACATCGACGCTGGGGGACGGAAGGAGAACAGAGTTTCGCAGATCGTCGGCCCGCTCCTCCATGACGCAGGGGAACGGACGGGAGGAACGGTGATCCGCTCAGTTCTCCAGGGCCTTCAGCAGCTGGTCGCCCATCGCCTGGCAGCCCAGGGGGGTGCAGCCTTCGGCCATCAGGTCTCCGGTGCGGTAACCGGCGGCCAGCACCCGTTCCACCGCCGTTTCCAGGGCAGCGGCAGCAGCTTCCTGCTGCAGGCCCACCCGCAGCATCATCGCGGCGCTGAGCACCATCGCCATCGGATTGGCCTTGTCCTGGCCGGCGATATCGGGGGCGGAACCATGAATCGGTTCGAACAGGCCCGGACCTTCCGCTCCCAGCGAGGCCGAGGGCAGCATGCCGATCGAGCCGGTGAGCATGGCGGCTTCATCGCTGAGGATGTCGCCGAACAGATTGCTGGTGAGCAGCACATCGAACTGGCGGGGGTTCCGCACCAGCTGCATGGCGGCGTTGTCCACGTACATGTGGCTGAGCTGCACGTCGCTGTATTCGCTGGTGTGGAGGGTCTCGACGCGGTCGCGCCACAGCTGGCTGACATCCAGCACGTTGGCCTTGTCTACCGAACAGAGGCGGCCGCCCCGCTGCCGCGCCAGGTCGAAGCCGACGCGGGCGATCCGGTCGATCTCGTAGTCGAAGTAGGCCATGGTGTTGAAGCCGCGCACATGGCCGTCTGCCTCCACCCGGCCCTTGGGGGTGCCGAAGTACACGCCTCCGGTGAGTTCGCGCACCACCATCAGATCCACCCCCTCGATCACCTCCCGCTTGAGGGTGGAAGCATCGATCAGGGCGGGAATGATCTTCACCGGCCGCAGGTTGGCGAACAGCCCCATGCCGGAGCGCAGGGCCAGCAGGCCGGATTCGGGCCGTCGCTCCCGCGGCAGGCTGTCGTACTGGGGCGAACCGATCGCCGCCAGCAGCACCGCATCGGCGGCCCGGCAGGCCTCCAGGGTGCTGGCGGGCAGGGGTTCGCCCGTGGCGTCGATCGCGGCCCCGCCCATCGGCTGCTCGTCGTAGTCGAGGCGGAAGTCGTGCTTCGCGCTCACGGCATCGAGCAGCTGGCGGGTCACCGCGGTGATCTCAGGGCCGATGCCATCGCCGGGGAGCAGGGTGATCCGGTGGCTGGTCATGGCAAGGCGACCCCTCGGGCGGCAGCACAATCGGCGAGGCTACCGGCTCAACCGCCGTTTCCCTTGAGCTGTCGGAGGCTACGGGCCATTTCCGGCAGCTTGCTGTAGACCGCCGAGCAGCGCAGCCACAGGCGATTGGGGATGGCGGGATAGCCGCTCACCACTTCGCCGGCCGCCACTTCGCCATGGATTCCGGACTTGGAGGAGGCGATGGCCCGATCGCCGATCGTGGCCTTGTTGGCCACCCCCACCTGGCCGGCCAGGATCACGCCGTTGCCCAGTCGCGCTCCGCCGGCGATCCCCACCTGGGCGGCCAGGGCACAACCCCGGCCGGTGACGACCCCATGGCCGATGTGCACCAGGTTGTCGATCTTGGTGCCGGCGCCGATGCGGGTCTCCCCCACCGAAGGGCGATCGATCGTGGAGCCGCAGCCCACCTCCACCCCGTCCTCCAGCACCACCAGGCCGGTCTGGGGCATCTTGCGCCAGCCGCTGGCGGTGGGCACGAAGCCGAAACCCTCCGAGCCGACCACCGCGCCGGAATGGACCACGCAGCCCCGGCCGAGGCGGCTGCCCGGGTGCAGCACCGCATTGGCGTGGATCTCGCAGCCCTCGCCCAGCTGCACGTCCTCGTACAGCACCACGCCGGGATGGAGGGTGCAGCCCTCGGCCACGAGGCAGTCGGCCCCCACCACCACGTGGGCGCCGAGGTGCACGTTGGCGCCCACCCGGGCAGAGGACTCCACCACCGCAGTGGGGTGGGTGCCGGGCAGCCGCGGTCGCCGGGGGTGCAGGGCCTCAAGCGCTTCGGCGAAGCCGAGGCGCGGATCCTGGAGCGCCACCCAGGCGATGCCCCGTGCCGTGGCCTGCTCCTGCAGGGCGGTGTCGAGCGGCAGCAGCACGGCGCTGGCGCCGGTGGCGGCCAGGCTGGCGGCCAGGGCGTTGCCCGGCTCGAGGAAGCTCAGCTGGCCGCTGCCGGCGGCATCGAGGGCATCGGCTCCGCCGATCTCGGGGTCCTCCGCCAGGTGGCGCAGGGTGGCATCGCCCACCCCGCTGAGTTGGCTGAGCAGGCTGCTGAAACGCATTCCCCCGGGCACCGCAGGCCCCGGATCGTAGGCCGCGCCCGAGGGGCTCAGTCGACGGCGGTGAGCACGAAGGCATCGCGGTGCACCACCGCATCACCCACACCGCCGAAGCGCCGCCGCACTTCCTCGCTGCTCAGCCCGATGATCTGGAGCAGCTCCTCGCTGCTGAAGCTGCACAGGCCCCGCCCCAGTTCGCGGCCATCGCTGCCGAGCACCTGCACGGGCTCCCGTCGTCCGAACTGCCCCTGCACCGCCTGGATGCCCACCGCCAGCAGCGAAGCCCCATGGCGCAGCAGGGCCCGTTCGGCTCCCGGATCCACGGTGACGCTTCCCTTCGGCAGCAGGGCATGGGCCAGCCAGCTCTTGCGGTCGGCCAGGGGCGTGGGGCTGGGTTGGAACACGGTGCCGCACTGGGCTCCGGAAAACAGCGCGTTGAGCACGGCCGGATCGCGGCCATCCGCCAGGCGCACCCTGATGCCGCTGGCGGTGGCGATGCGGGCGGCGGCGAGTTTGGTGGTCATGCCACCGGTGCCCCACTGGCCACCACCGCTGGCCACATGGCTGAGCCGCTCCAGTTCCGCCCGGTCGCGCACTTCGGGGATCGGCCGGGCATCGGGATCGTTGCGGGGATCCCCGGAATAGAGGCTATCCACATCGGTGAGCAGGATCAGTTCATCGGCGCCGATCGCCGCGGCCACCAGGGCCGAGAGGGTGTCGTTGTCGCCGAAGCGCAGTTCCTCGGTGGCGAGGGTGTCGTTTTCATTGACGATCGGCACCACCCCCCAGCTCAGCAGCTGCTCCAGGGTGGTGCAGGCGTTCTGGTAGCGGCGGCGGGAGGCCAGATCGCCGCGGGTGAGCAACACCTGGGCCACGCTCAGGCCCCGCACCGCAAAGGCATCCTGGTAGAGGGCCATCAAGCGGCCCTGGCCCACGGCGGCCGCGGCCTGGAGGGCCACCACCTCGGTGGGGCGCCGTTCCAGGCGCAGCACCTCGCAGCCGAGACCCACGGCCCCGCTGGTCACCAGGGCGATCTGGTCCCCGCGCCGTTGCTGGCTCGCCAGGCTGGCGGCCAGATCGGCGATCACGGCGGCGGTGGGTCGATCGGGGCTGCCCCGCAGCAGGCTGGTGCCCACCTTGATCACCCTGCGCATCGATGGTGGGGCGGCGTCGGTCATCGCGCCAGATCGGACCCGACCCAGCGGGCCATGCGCAGTTCAAAGTCCTGCAGCCGGTCGCGCTGGCAGGGTTGCCCCTGGGGATCGATCGGTTTGACCAGCACGGTGTAGAGGCCCAGGCGGTTGCCGGCGAGCACGTCGGTGAACAGCCTGTCTCCGGCCAGGGCCACCTGGGCAGGGGGCAGACCGAGCGTCGCCAGCACCCGCCGCAGGGCGGTGCGGCGCGGTTTGCCGGCGCCGGTGGTGTACGGCAGACCCAGCTTTTCCGCCACCCCACCGATGCGCCGGCGGGAGGGGTTGTTGCTGAGCAGGTGGATTGGCATCACGCCGGAGGCATGGCGCAGCCATTGCTCGGCGGTGGGGGGCAGCTCGGCCTGGCGCCTGGGCAGCAGGGTGCGATCCACATCAAGCACCAGGGCCTGGATGCCATGGTCGAGCAGATGCTGCAGGGGCAACTGGGCCAGGGTTCTGCCCGGCAACCAGTCGGGGACGAGCAGGCGGCTCAGCATCAGATGTCGGGCTCCCGGTCGTCCAGTTCCGCCTCAATCCGGGGCTGGACGCGCTCGAACTCCTCTCCCTCCACCAGCACCGCTTCGTTGCCCTGCATGCGACCCACCACGAAGAAGGGGTCGAGGGGGATGTAGAGGCCGTACTCCTCGTCGTTGACCATGAAGCTGACGAGCAGCTCATAGGTTTCGCTGTTGTCGTCAGCGTCCTCGTCGTCCTCAAGCTCATCGGGCTCGGGTTCGTCCAGTTCGCCGCTGACGGTGAGGGTCACGGCCGAGCGCACCAGGGTGAGGTCATGCTCCTGCAGCACCACATCGGCCACGGAAAGCACCGGCTCGGTGGCCTCCAGGGTCTCGATCAGTTCCGGGTCCTCGTCGTCGGAGAGGCGGAACAGGCACACCGGGGTGTCCACCGGGGTGAGCAGGGCATAGTCGTGCCCATCGAGGGGGATCAGCTGCTCGAGGAAGCAGAGCAACTGCCGGCCGGTGCCGTCGTTCACCAGGATCGTGGGAACCTCACCGGCGCCCGGCAGGGAGGAGGAATCGGCGCTCATGTCAGCCAGGCATCTCCTTTCACAATGACCCAGCGTCGGCCACTGTGCAGGGATCGATGGTCGCCGGCTCGACCGGATCGCCACCAGGTTGCTCCGGCGCCGACTGCGGAGCGGGCCCCTCCTGGAGCCATTGTTCGAGCAGCAGGGCGGCGGCGGCGCTGTCCAGCCGCCCCGTGCGGTCCCCCTGCAGACCGAAGCGTTCCGCCGCTGCCCAGCTGCTGCTGTGCTCATTCACCCAGGCGATCGGCAGGGGCCGGCCGCTGCCGGCCAGGGCCCGCACCAACCGTTCGCCGTAGCGGCGGCAATGGGTCGCCTGCGGGGTGGGCTGGCCTCGATCATCCAGCGGAAGCCCCACCACCAGCGCTTCGACCCGTCGCCGCTCCAGCAGCACCAGCAGCTGGGCCAGATCCTCGGCGAAGGGCCCCCGGTGCAGGGCCTCCAGCGGCGTGACCGTCAGACCGAGGGGATCACAGCCGGCCAGTCCGATGCGGCGGCGGCCCACGTCGAGGGAGAGGGCGGAACAGGGTTGGGGGCGACCCACCCTCAGCGTTGCCCCACCGGGGTGGGCAGCGGAGGGCGGCGAGGCTGCAGTTGTTCGAGTACTGCCTCCAGGCGCCGCGCCGCCCGCTGGGCCGGCTGCCCCTCCTGGCGGCGCCAGACGCTGCGGGCCATCAGCACCTGCTCGCCATGGGCTTCGGCCCCGATCTGTTCGAGCCAGAGGCAAAGCTCCTGATCTCCCACCTCGCTGTGGAGCCACAGCGGTTGTCCCTCCGCCATCAGCTGCAGCAGCAGGCCTGTGGCGGGGCCCAGCAGATGGCCCCAGCCCGGATGGATGCTCAGTTCCACCTGGTGCCCGCCGGCGGGGTGATCGTTCAACCAGCGGATGCCGGCCACCGCTTCGTTGCGGCTGGGGTTCACCAGGATCCAGCCCCTGCCGTTGCTCTGGTCGAGGATGTCCTCGATCTTCCGATCCAGCAGCTGGCGCAGATGGGCCGGGCAGGCGGCCTGCTCTAGGTGCCAGAGCAGGGCGGCGGTGCGGTGATGGAGCGGGCGCAGCTGCAGATCGGCGGGCAGCGTGATGCTGCCCATGGGCGTAGGGGTGGATGAAGGGGGCTGCCAGCGCCAGAGGTGGTCGGTGCGCAGGGGCTGGAATCCCTGCTCCCGCAGGGCGGCGAGGCGTTCGGCATCGACGCTGGAGGCGGAGGCCACCCAGCTGGCGGCACCCCGGGCCCGTTGGATCGATTCCCGCAGCAGGCCAGTGAGGATCAGGCGCCGGCCCGGGGAGGAGGGAGCCTCGGCAGCCGCCTGGGCCAGTTGCAGGTGTTCCACCTGCCAGCAGCTGCCGCTGCGGTTGAGGCGTCGGGAGGCGATCAGCCCCAGGGGCCGGTCCCGACCGGTGGCATCCGTCTGCAGAGCCACCAGGATCTTCGGAACCAGGGGCTGACGCGGCGCGATGGCGTGCAGCACACGCTCCGGCAGGGCCAGCAGCAGGGCCTTCTGCAGCAGCGGTTGCAACGGCAGGAAAGCCGGATCATCAAGCAGGGGGAGGT
>JBKDOV010000022.1:0-29047 GCA_046342815.1 Cyanobacteriota bacterium | reverse complement strand
AGGGCCATCGAGGTGAGCTGGCGCACCCGGTCGGCATTGAAGCGATAGCCCTTGGAGGGGTTGGCACTGCCAGGGCCGAAGAGGTCGTCCTCGGTGGCGTTGAGCAGGGCGGCCGTGGAGTGGCGGGCCAGGGCGCCGTAGGGGTTGTAGGTGCCGCCGCCGTCGCCACCACCGAAATCGAGGGCCTTGGCCAGGCTCATGTCCTCCAGCACCGGCGAGGTCTTGCCCTTGCTGGGCTCCTGCCACTTGATGGCCCCGGTCACCACTTCCTTGGTGAGGCCGGTCACGCCGTAGGTGCCCCACTGGGAGAACATCGTGCCCTCGTAGGTGGTGGTGCTGGCGCTGAGGCCGCCGTCCCACTGCTCGGTGTGGTTCTTCCAGTAGCCGGGGGTCAGGCCCGTGGCGGTGTAGTCGCGGAACAGGCCCGCATCCCAGGAGAGATCGGTGGTGTCTGCGGGGAGGCTGATCGTGGTGGTTTTGCCGGTGATCGGATCGGCGTCGGAATCCGTGGCGGAATCGGAGCCTTGTTTTGGGGTGGTGAAGCTGAAGCCTGAGGGCTTCTCGAAGCCCACGGAGTAGTCGCCTTCAACGAGTTCGTCGAAGAGGTAATAGCCGCTGGCATCCGTGGTGGTCTGGTCGATCGGGTTGCCTTTGTCATCGAAAAGCACCACCTTCACGCCACTGATTCCGGATTCAGTGGGATCCTGAATGCCATTGCGGTTGTAATCATTCCAGACATAGTTTCCAATCTTGCTGGTAGCCAGCTTCACCAGGCCCGCATCAATCGAGAAATCCGATCCGCCTTCGGGAAGAATGATATCTGCCGTCAATCCAGTGTCATCGGCATTGGAATCGAGTTCCGGATCCGACCCCTGACCCTTGAGGGTGAAGGCAAGCTTGGAGTCTGCGTTGGTGAACCTGACCTTGTAAGTTCCAGGGTCCAGGTTGTTGAAACCGTAAAAGCCAGTGGCGTCGGTTGTGGTGGACTTGATGACCGTGCCGCCTTTGAGCAGGTCCACGGCGACCCCTTCGATCCCGGTGTCCAACTCATCCTGGATGCCATTGCGGTTGGTATCCAGCCAGACGTAATCCCCGAGACTGGCCGGAGCCTGCCTGGATTCGGCGGATTGGCCCGCGATATCGCGCAGGCCTCCGGTGTAACCCGTGGGGGCTGCGGCGGCGGTCAGGTTGCCGTTGGTTTGATCGACCGTGAACCACTGCGCCAGGCCAGTGCGGTGGGCGAAAAGTTCGCCGCCAGGGCCGGAGAACGCCAGCTGGGTGCTGAAGGTGTTCGTCCCGAGCACCTGAAGAAGCAGGTTGCTCCCGTTGGGGGCGATGTCGGTGAGCGCGGTGCCGGTGGTGGTGACGTCCACCTTGAAGAAGCTGCTCACGCCGCCGGTGGGTACCGTCCAGCCGAAGAGATTGCCGTTGGAATCAATCGCGATGTCGCCGAACTTGAAGAAGTTGGTGGCGTTCGCCCAGGGATTGCCGTTGGCATCAACCAGCGTGTAGCTATCGATCTGGGTGATGGTGTTGCCGGAAAGGATCGCCCGTTTGAGGATGGCTTTTTCCGGTTCGATGTACCAGTAGGAGCCGGCGTAGAAGGTGGCGTTATCGAACTGCAGTGCCGTATCCACATAGCCCGTAGCGGGCTGGGCGCCGATGGAAACGGTGGTGGCAGGGCTGCCGTTGTAGGTCACCGTGCCCAGGCCGCTGAGGGTGGGGTTGGTGAGGTCGAGGGAGCGGAGGGTATTGCTGGAATCGACGAAATAAAGAGTATTGCCAAAGAAATCCAGGGCTACGGCGTTTCCATAGTTCGGATCGCTGACCGCAATGCCGGTGTCTAACACCAGGCTGGTCACGCCGGTGGCGGTGTCATAGCTGTAAATGCGGATTGTTGAATCCCCGTCGTCGGGGTTGCCCCAGGTGCCGTCTCCGCCGGTGGTGAGGCTGGTGCTGGTTCCGTAGATGAGGGCCATGGAAGTGGTATCTGGGATCTTTCACCACACTTTAAGCGTGTCTTCCGCTGGTTGCAGGGTCGGGTTTCTGGGTATTTCGGCTCAGGGCTGGGGGCGGGTCAGGGCTGGTCGGGGGGTCCAGTTTCCAGGCAAAAGCCTGTGCGGATCAGGGATCTGGTAGTGGCAGGGACTGGCGATTTCCGGCTGGGAGGGGGCTGCCCCAGCCCGAAAAACCCTGCGTTTTTGGTGGGTTGGCTGTGATTCCTTAAAGGGACTCTCAGGATTTTTTAGTTGTAGCGGGCTTCGCGTACCCGGCGCGCCAGGCCCAGGCCGCGCAGCAGCCGGATGTGCTGCCAGGTGATGTCGAATTCGAACCAGCGCAGGCCATGACGGGCGCTGGCGGGATGGGCGTGGTGGTTGTTGTGCCAGCCCTCGCCGAAGCTCAGCACCGCCACCCACCAGCAGTTGCGGGAGAGGTCCGGGCTGTCGAAGTTGCGGTAGCCGAAGGCGTGGGTGGCGGAGTTGACCAGCCAGGTCACGTGATACACGAGCACCAGGCGCAACGGGATTCCCCACAGCACCAGCCCCAGGCCCCCGCCATGCACCCCCAGGCGCTCGCCCAGGAAGTAGAGGGCCATGCCCAGGGGCAGTTGGAGCAGCAGGAACCAGCGGTCGAGCCAGCGGTAGAAGGGGTCGCGCTGGAGGTCGCCGGTGAAGCGATGGATCTCCTTCAGGGCCGGGATCTCATGCAGCATCCACTCGCTGTGGGCCCACCACAGGCCCCGGCCGGCGTCGTGGTGGTCGTTCTGCTGGTCGGAGAAGAGATGGTGATGGCGGTGCAGGCCCACCCACTCGATCGGTCCGCTCTGGCAGGCGAGGGTGCCCATCAGCACCAGCAGGCGCTCCAGCCACTGGGGTGCCTCAAAGCTGCGGTGGGTCACCAGTCGGTGCAGCCCGAGGGTCACGCCCAGCACCGTGGTCCAGTACAGAACCGCCAGCACCAGCAGCGCCTGCCAGCTCCAGAACCGGGGCAGCAGCGCCGCTACCGCACCGACGTGGATCGCCAGCATGAAGCCGGTGGTGCCGAGCTTGAAGCGGCGCTGGCGGGCGGGCAGCGGCAGCCTGGGTTGCTGCAGACCGCGGCGCAGGCGCTCCTCCCGGCCCCGGCTTTCCTCGCCGCTGGCCTCTCCTTCCTGAAGTGGGCTCTCGAGCGGGATGCGCAGGTTGCGGGCCGCCAGGGGCGTGGCCGGGTTCGGAAGGCTCTCTGGACGGGCGACCAAGACGTTCTCCTGAAGGGGGCAGCACGCGAGGCGTCTGCCGTGGGGGCCCTGGCTGCTCCGTTCCGTAGCCAACGCTGATCGGGGAATCTAGCCGTGGGGGAGGCTGCCGGCTGGTCGGCAGCATGGCCGCAGTCGCCTTCTGGTCGTGTCCGCTGCCTCCGCCTCCCTTCCTGAATCCGACCCTGAATCCGTTCCCGGCTTCGCCACGGGGACCGGCGGCGCGGCCGATCGGGTGGCTGCGGCCCTGGAGCGGATCGCGCCCCTGGCGGCGGCCCATACGGCGGCGGTGCGGCCGCGGCTGGCGCGGGTGCTCGATGCCTTCGCGGCCGAACGGATCGGTCCCCACCATTTCGGCTCGGTGAGCGGCTACGGCCATGGCGATCTGGGCCGGGAGCAGCTCGACCGCGTCTTCGCCCGGGTGCTGGAGGCCGAGGCGGCGGCGGTGCGGTTGCAGTTCGTCAGCGGCACCCACGCCCTCGCCGCAGCCCTCTGTGGCGTGCGGCGGCCCGGCGATCGGCTGCTGGCGCTCACCGGCCGTCCCTACGACACCCTCGAGGAGGTGATCGGTCTGCGCGGCAGCGGCCAGGGGTCGCTGGCGGAATTTGGAATCGCTTACGACGAACTGCCCCTGCGCGCCGATGGCGGTGTGGATGAGGAGCGCCTGGAGGAGGCCCTGGCGCTGCCCACCCGGATGGTGCTGATCCAGCGAAGCTGCGGCTACAGCTGGCGCCCTTCCCTGGGGGTGGAAACGATCGGGCGGCTGTGCGAGCGGGTGAAGGCTCTCCAGCCCGAATGCGTCTGCTTCGTGGACAACTGCTACGGCGAGCTGGTGCAGGAGCGCGAACCCACCGCCGTCGGCGCCGATCTGATCGCCGGCTCCCTGATCAAGAACCTGGGCGGCACGATCGCCCCCACCGGCGGCTACGTGGCCGGTCGGGCCGAGCTGGTGGAGCAGGCCTGCTGCCGGCTCACCGCCCCCGGCATCGGCAGCGAGGGGGGCACCAGCTTCGACCTCAACCGCCTGCTGTTTCAGGGGTTGTTCCTGGCCCCCCAGATGGTGGCCGAGGCGCTGATCGGCGCCGAACTGGTGGCCGAGGTGTTCGCCGGCCTGGGCTACGGCGTGAACCCCGGGCCCGGAGCCCGCCGCAGCGACGTGATCCAGGCGGTGCGGCTCGGGGATCCGGAGCGGCTCAAGACGGTCTGCCGTGCCTTCCAGGCCGCTTCACCGGTGGGGGCTTATCTCGATCCGGTGCCCGCCCCGATGCCCGGCTACGCCAGTGAGCTGGTGATGGCCGGCGGCACCTTCATCGACGGCAGCACCAGCGAGTTTTCCGCCGATGGGCCGTTGCGGGAACCGTTCGTGCTCTACGTGCAGGGCGGTACCCACCATCAGCATCTGGCGATCGCCCTGGAGCGGGCCCTCACGGCGCTGCTCCCCTGACGGTCGGCTTTCCGACAGACTGGGCTTCCCCCGATCCTTCCCCGCTCCGGCCATGGCGCTCCCCTTCCCCGAAGACTGCCGCTACGCGGACAGCCACGAATACGCCCGCGCTGAAGGGGAACTGGTGCGGATCGGCATCAGCTCCTTCGCCGTGGATCAGCTGGGCGACATCGTGTTCGTGGAGCTGCCGGAGGTGGGCAGTGCGGTGGTGCAGGGCCAGAGCTTCGGCAGCGTGGAATCGGTGAAGGCGGTGGAGGATCTGATGGCTCCCCTGGGCGGGGTGGTGCAGGCGCGCAACGAGGCCGTGCTCGCCAGTCCTGAGGAATTGCAGAACGATCCCTACGGCGAGGGCTGGTTGCTGCTGGTGCAACCCGCCGACCCCGCCGAACTCAGCGGGCTGATGGCGGCTGATGTGTATCGCGCCAAGGTGGAAGGAGCCTGAGCCTGCGGCGCGGCCACCGGGCTGCTCCGGTGGTGATCTCCTTAAGATCCGAGCCACCTCCGACTTCCGCGCCCGTGACGGCACCCTTTCTGGTTCGACACCTGGGGCCCGGCGCGGACGAACAGGCGGAGATGCTCGTGGAACTGGGCCTCGGCTCCCTTGAGGAGCTGGCGGCCGCCGTGGTGCCTTCCGACATCCTGCTGCCGCCGGAGGCGGCCCTGGAGGGGCTGCCCGAGCCCTGCGGTGAAGCTGAGGCCCTGGCGGAGCTGGCCCGGCTGGCGGCCCTCAACCAGCCCCACCGCAGCCTGATCGGGCTCGGCTACTACGGCACCGCCACCCCGGCCCTGATCCAGCGCCACGTGCTGGAGAACCCCTGTTGGTACACCGCCTACACCCCCTACCAGGCGGAGATCGCCCAGGGGCGGCTGGAGGCCCTGCTCAATTTCCAGACCCTGGTGAGCGAGCTCACCGGGCTGCCGATCGCCAATGCCTCCCTGCTGGATGAGGCCACCGCGGCGGCCGAGGCGATGGCCATGGCCCTGGCGGTGGGCAAGCGCACCGCCGGGCGCCGTTTCCTGGTGGATCGGGCGGTGTTCCCCCAGACCCTGGCCGTGCTCCGCACCCGGGCCGAGCCCCTTGGCATCGTGGTGGAGGAGGTGGATGCGGAACGCATCTCCGAGGCCCTGGAGATGGCGGATGCCGAGGCCTTCCTGCCCGAAGATGCCTTCGGGTTGTTGATCCAGTTGCCCGGCGTGGAGGGGCGCCTCTGGAATCCGTCGCCGTTGCTTGCGGCGGCGCGGCAGGGGGGGCTGATCAGCACTGTGGCGGGGGATCCGCTGGCCCAGGTGCTGCTGGCTCCGGTGGGCCAGCTCGGGGCCGACATCGCCATCGGCAGTCTGCAGCGCTTCGGCGTGCCGATGGGCTTCGGCGGACCCCATGCCGCCTTCTTCGCCACCACCGATGCCTACCGGCGCCAGATCCCCGGACGGCTCGTGGGCCAGTCGCGCGATGCCGAGGGCAATCCGGCCCTGCGGCTCGCCCTGCAGACCCGGGAGCAGCACATCCGTCGCGACAAGGCCACCAGCAACATCTGCACCGCCCAGGTGCTGCTTGCCGTGATGGCCAGCTTCTACGCCGTGCACCATGGGCCGGAGGGCCTCACCGCGATCGCCCGCCGGATCGTGGCGTTGCGCCAGGCCCTGGCCGCCGGCCTGGAGGCGCTGGAGCTGGCGCCCGAGGCCGGCGCCGGCTTCGACACCCTCTGGATCCGCACCCCCCGGGCCCCGGAGCTGCTGGAGCGGGCCGAGGCCGCCGGCTTCAATCTGCGGCCCGGCAGCGCCGGTGATTCCCTGGCGATCAGCCTCGATGAACTGAGTTCCCCGGCCGAGCTGGAGACCCTGCTGGTGGCCCTGGCCAGCGGTGCCGCGCCGGCAACGGCGGAGGCCGCGATCGCCCGCCTGCGCCAGGCCTGCGCCGCTGCCGAGGGCGACCTCCCCGATGAGCTGCCGCTCCGCTCGGCCCCGTGGCTGCAGCAGCCGGTGTTCCACCGCTACCGCAGCGAGACGGAGCTGCTGCGCTACATCCAGCTGCTGGTGAGCCGGGATCTCTCGTTGGTGCACGGGATGATCCCCCTGGGCAGCTGCACGATGAAACTCAACGCCGCCGCCGAGCTGCTGCCGGTGAGCTGGCCCGCCTTCGCCCAGCTGCACCCCTTTGCGCCTGCCGGTCAGAGCCGTGGCTACGGGGCGCTGGTGGCGGATCTGGAGGCCTGGCTGGCGGCGATCACCGGTTTCGCCGGGGTTTCGCTCCAGCCCAATGCCGGCTCCCAGGGGGAATATGCCGGGCTGCTGGTGATCCGGGCCTGGCATCTCAGCCGCGGCGAAGGCCACCGGCGGGTGTGCCTGATCCCCACCAGCGCCCATGGCACCAATCCGGCCAGCGCCGTGATGGCCGGCATGCAGGTGGTGGCCGTGGCCTGCGACGACGACGGCAACATCGATCTGGCCGACCTGGAAGCCAAGACCATCGCCCACGCCGCTGATCTGGCGGCCCTGATGGTCACCTACCCCTCCACCCACGGGGTGTTCGAGACCGGCATCCGCCGCATCTGCCAGCTGGTGCACGACCACGGCGGCCAGGTGTATCTCGATGGGGCCAACCTCAACGCCCAGGTGGGCCTGTGCAAGCCGGGGCTCTACGGGGCCGATGTCTGCCACCTCAATCTGCACAAGACCTTCTGCATCCCCCACGGCGGTGGCGGACCCGGCGTCGGACCGATCGGGGTGGCGGCCCATCTGCTGCCGTTCCTGCCCGGCCATCCGCTGGTGCCCGGGGGGGAGCAGGCGATCGGGCCGGTGTCGGCGGCCCCCTGGGGCAGCGCCGGCATCCTGCCGATCAGCTGGATGTACATCCGCATGATGGGCGGCGCCGGCCTGCGCACCGCCAGCCAGGTGGCCCTGCTGGCGGCCAACCTGATCGCCGAGCGGCTCGATCCCCACTTCCCTGTGCTCTACCGCGGAGCAGGCGGCCGGGTGGCCCACGAATGCATCCTCGATCTGCGGCCCCTGAAGCGCAGCTGCGGGATGGAGGTGGATGATCTGGCTAAGCGACTGATGGATTACGGCTTCCATGCCCCCACCGTCAGCTGGCCGGTGGCCGGCACGGTGATGGTGGAGCCCACCGAGAGCGAGTCGCTGCGGGAGATCAACCGCTTCTGCGGGGCGATGATCGCGATCCGGGCTGAAGCGGCAGAGATCGAGAGCGGCAAGGCCGATCCGCACGACAACCCGCTCAAGCGGGCGCCCCACACCCTGGCGGCCGTGACTGCCGATGCATGGGATCGGCCCTACAGCCGCAGTGAGGCGGCCTTCCCGGCTGGCGTCGAACAGCGGGCCGACAAGTTCTGGCCGGCGGTGGCCAGGATCGACAACGCCTTCGGCGACCGCAACCTGGTGTGCACCTGTCCTTCGGTGGAGGAGCTGTCAGTTGTCGAACTGGCTGCCTAGTGGCTGCGGAACTGACATGAACCGCCTGGATGGCGCATCATTGCCGTGCCTGTTGTTCCTTTCGAGGACGGCAGCAGCGCCATTCATCATCTGGGGACCATGAACGGCAACGGATCGGGAACCTTCTCCGGCCCTGGGGGCACGCTGCGGGAAGAGGGAACCAACGTGGTGCGGGTTCCGTTCGGCGTGCGCCGCGCCCGCCGCAGCCGGCCGGAGCGGCCCAGCCACTGGGCCACCCTGGTGCTGCCCTTCCAGGCGGCCGGCGGGTCGGATCCCAACCCGCCCCAGGCCGCCTGAGGCTTCGGCCCTTCAGCCGGCTACAGGTTCAGCCGGTCACCAGCTCCGGTTCGCAGTAGGGCACGAAGTTGGCCTTGCGGGTGCCGCAGATCGGGCAGGTCCAGTCGTCCGGGATGGCCTCGAACGGCGTGCCGGCCGCAATGCCCGATTCCGGATCGCCCACGGCGGGGTCGTAGATCATCGAGCACACCTTGCAGATCCATTTGCCGGGCACCGGGGTGCTTTCTGCAGTCATTCCTTTGCCCTGCAGGGCCTCCAGGGCCACGCTGTAGCGCTCGGCATGGTGCTGTTCGATCGGGGAGAGGAAGCCGAAGTTGCTGGCAGCCCGGCGGAAGATGGCTGCATGCTCCTCGGATTCGGCGATCTGCTCGCCGAATTCCGCTTCGGCTCCGGCATCGCGTTCGGCCCGGGCCTGGGCGGCGAATTCCGGGTACATCGTGGTGAATTCGTAGGTTTCGCCTTCGATCGCCAGTTCGAGGCAGCGGCTGAGGATCGCCTGCTTCTGGGCGTCGCTGAGGCCGGCGGCATCGTCGATCACCAGCTCGGGGTGGAGCAGGCGGAAGTGGGCGAAGGCGTGCTCGGTTTCCTGGGCGGCGGTGTCGCGGAAGAGCTTCGCCAGTTCGCCATGGCCGAGCTGTCTGGCCACATCGGCGAAGAACAGGTACTTGCGGTTGGCCATGCTCTCGCCGCCGAAGGCGGCTTCGAGATTGGCGTGGGTGCCTGGCTTGGAGAGGTCCATCTTGGGGAGTCCGTCTTGCGGAGAGCGACAGGAAGGGGACGACGCTGAGCGAAGCTTACACGAAGTCGGAATGAGTATGAGTTAGTCCTGGTTCGGCGGGGTGCGGCTCCACGGGGCGCGGCTCAATAGGTGGCGCCGCTGCGGCGTTGGTGGATGGCGGTGGTGGCCTTGGCGTCGAGCAGGCCGCCGGCGCTGGCCTGGGCGTAGACGAGCCAGTGGTCGCCGCATTCCATCCGCTGCTGCACGGTGGCCTCCAGCCAGGCCAGGGCTTCCGGCAGCACGGGCTGCCCGCCAGGACTCCTTTCCAGATCAAGGCCGGCGAAACGGTCGGCCCCCGGCGGGAAAGGCTTCAGGAACTGCTTCATCGGTCCGCTTTCCCTGCCTTCGGCCAGCACGTTGAGGGCGAAGTGATCCCCCACATGCAGCAGGCCCTCCACCACCCGATCCTTGGCCACCGCCACCGTGAACCCCGGCGGCGAGAAGCTGGCCTGGCTCACCCAGCTGGCCACCATCGCTCCCCCCAGGCGCTGGTCGCCCTCGCCCTTGCTGGCGGTGAGCACGCACAGGGAGCCCACCACCCTTCCCAGGGCCTGCAGTGCCGGATTGCTGCGGGCCTCGCTCAGCCCTCCCCCCACGCTGCGGCGCTGGCTGCGGCGCTGCTCCAGCTGCAGGCGCCGCCCCAGGGCCGTGCCCGATTCCTCCAGGGTCCGCAGGGTGGCCAGGTCGGGGCTGAACTTCACCCGGATCGGCTCGAAGGCGAAGCTGAAGCCCCCATCCCGCAGCTTCGTTTCCAGCAGGTCGATCGCCTCGCCGCTCCAGCCGAAGCTGCCGAACACCCCCACCGGCCGGCTGCGGTCGCCTTCGGCCAGCACCGTGCCGAGGGCGGAAACGATCGGGGTGGGGGCATGGCCCCCCAGGGTGGGGGAGCCGATCAGCAGGGCATCACAGCTGCGGATCGTCTGGATCAGCTGGTCGGCGGGGGCGAATTCGCAGTTGATGCTCTCCACCCGCACGCCGGTGCGGGCCACCCCCTGGGCCAGGGCATCGGCGATCGCCGCCGTGTTGCCGTAGGCACTGGCATAGAGCAGGGCCACGGAAAGGCGGGCGCGGCCCTGGGTTTCTCCCCAGCGGCGGTAGTCGTTCAGCAGGCTGCGCCAGCTTTCGGCGATCGCCGGCCCATGGCCCGGGGCGATCGTGCGGATCGGCAGGTCATCGAGGCGGTCGAGCACCGCTTCCACCTGCCGGGCCATCGGGGCCATCAGGCAGTCGTAGAAGTAGCGGCGGTCCTCCTCGGTGCTGCTGCGGTTGGCTTCGGCGAAGGTTTCGCTGCAGAGGTGGGCGGCGAAGAACTTGCCGCTCATCAGCAGGCCGGTGCTCTCCTCAAAGGCGAGCAGGCTGCCGGGCCAGCGGGGGGTGGGGGCGGGGATCAGGGTGAGGCGATGGCCCCGGGCCAGGGTGCGGCTCACTTCCTGCTTCACCACATCGATCGGCGGCAGGGGGGGCACCGCTGCCGCCGGGGCTGGCGGGGCGCCTGGGGCGGTCGGTTTCGGCGGGTCCCATAGATCGGCCAGCAGCTGGGAGGCCGGATTCGAGGCCACCAGCATCAGGGCGGGCCAGCGGGCCGCCAGCTGGCGCAGCAGCGCCACCCGGTTGGGGTTCACATGGCCCACCACCACCTTGAGGGCGCTGTCGGCCGGCACCAGGGCGGCCAGCTGCTCCAGGAACGGTTCGGCGAAGGAGGCGCCGGGGGGATGCACCAGCACCGGCGGCACCGGCTGACCGGTGGCGGTGCTGCCGGCCAGGAACAGGAAGCTGTTGGCACTCGTGCCCCGCTCCAGGCCGTACTCCACCTCGAACCGGAGGCGCCGCGGGCTCAGGCCCCGCAGGCAGAGCAGGCCCTCCTCGATCGGCAGCGGAATAACGCGGCGCTCCTGGGACATCGGTGCTCCTATCGGTTTCGGTATTGGTGCCGGTATTGGTGACGCTGTCGAGGCAGGTCAGTAATGGTTGCCCACCTTGCGGTGATGCACGGCGGTGCCGGCTTCGGTGTCGGCCACATTGCCCTCCTCCACCACGGCATAGATGATCCAGTGGTCGGGCCCCTCCATCCGCTGGGCCACCCGGCAGCCCAGGTAGGCGAGGGCATCGCCGAGCACCGGACCGCCCGCCGCCACCCCGTCGAGCGTGCTGACGCCGGCGAAGCGGTCGGCCCCGGGCGGGAAGCGTTTGAGGAAATGGCGGAGCAGCTCCTGGTGGTTGTCTTCGCGCAGGATGTTGAGCACGAAGCGGTCGCCCACCTGCCTCAGGGCCTCGATCGCCCGGTCCTTGGCCACCGCCACCGTGAGGCCGGGCGGCTCGAAGCTGGCCTGGCTCACCCAGCTGGCCACCATGGCGCCGCTGCGGCTGGTTGCGCCGTCGCTCTGCAGCGCCGTGACCACATAAAGCCCGCCGCTGAGCCGGCCGAGGGCCTTGTCGAGGTCGCCATCGAGGGCCTTCATCGCGGCGATGGTGCGGGCCTTGGTGAGCAGCTGGCCCAGGTCGGTGCCGGCCTCCTCGCAGCGCTGGTAATCGGCGGCGCCGGGCACCTGGCGGATCCGCAGGGGTTCGAAGGCCTGCTTCTGGTCGAGGCCCCGCAGCTGGGAGGCCACCGTGTCGATCGGCTGGTCGTTGCCGCCGAAGGCGTCGTAGCAGCCCACCCACTGCTTCGGCTGCAGGGCCGCCAGCAGGGTGCCGATCGAGGCCTGGAGCTCCGGGTCGGGATCGGCTGGCCAGGTGGGCACCACCACGGCGCTGGCCTCCCCCACCAGGGCCGAGAGCTCCTGGGCATCGGTGGCGCGCAGGTCCACCAGTTGCACCTGGGCCTCCGCCTTGCCGATGCCGCGGGCGATCGCCTGGCTGATCCGGTCGCAGAAGCCGTACTGGCTGAGATAGCAGACGGCGGCATAGGCCTCCCCTTTGCTGCGGCCCGTGCTCCACTCGCGGTAGTCGCCCAGCCACAGGCCGAGGTGATGGCGCAGCAGCGGACCGTGACCCACTGCCACGGTGGTGATCTCGGGCAGGGCCTCCATCCGCTTGAGGGCCTGCAGCACGCTGCGGGCATTGGGGCCCATCAGGCAGTCGTAATAGAAGCGGAAGTCCGGGGCGATCGCACCGGGGTCCACGTCGAAGAGGTCGTCGCTGCAGTAGTGCAGCCCGAAGGCATCGCAGGTGTAGAGGATGCCGGTGCCGTGGTCGAACGAAAAGATCGTGTCGGGCCAGTGCAGGTTGGGGGCACTGAGAAATTCAAAGCGGTGCTGCACACCGCTTTCGGGGTTGGTGCCGAGGTCAAGCTCGTCGCCGCTCTTGACGGCGCGGCTGCGGAAGGGCCGATGCACCTGGTTTTCCAGGAACTGGATCGCCACCTTGGAGCCCACGATCTCGATCTCCGGGTTGAGGTCGATCAGGGGTCCGATCAGTCCGGAATGGTCGGGTTCGGTGTGGGAGACGATCAGATGGTCGATCGACTTCGGATCGATCTGCTCCTGCAGCAGGGGCAGCCAGGTGGCCTCGAACTTCAGGTGGCTCGAATCGATCAGGGCCGTGCGTTCCCCCCGCACCAGAAAGCTGTTGTAGGTGGTGCCGTTGCGCAGGCCGAATTCGATGTCAAAGCGGCTCCGGTCCCAGTCGAGCGAGCGGATCGTGGCGGTATCGGGGCCGATCGCTTCGCACTGCAGGGTCAGGCGCCCGCTGGCGGTGGGCTGGCTGGTCATCGCACCTTGCTCCTTGCGCCGGTGGGGGGGACTGTAAGCAGCTCTGCCTGGACCTGACGGACTTCGCCCTGCTCTGAGCTGCAGATCAGAGCAAGGACCCAATCAGATCGGCGTGACCGTTGCCGGTGAGGTAGGCGGTCATCTGGACGCGGCTCTGGTAGTTGGCGTAGCGGATGTTGCCGTCGTCGTGGAGGAGGGAGCGGAGATAGGCGGTGCCGTCGTTGACCTTCCAGTAGAGCTCCTGGATGCCGTCACGATCGAAGTCGCCGGCAAGGCGAGCCGAGAGGTTGTCGATGATCAGGTCGTTCTGGAAGCGCCGCTGGCTGTCGAAGGGCCCGAAGCGCTCTGGCGCCTTTTCACCGCTGAGGAGGTAGCCGGGGCGATCTGTGTTCTGCTCGCCTTCCTTGACGAGCGGATCGTCATAGATGCCGACGACGCGGGTGATGCCGCCTTTGCCGTGGTCGGCATAGTCGATCTGGCGGGTGAGGGGATCGATGGCGGCGGAAGCCCAGCGACCGCTGCTGCGGTTGGTGAACAGGGCCTGCTGGACTCCGTCACGCCGTAGGGAGAAGAAGCCCTGGAAGCGGTAGTCGGCGGCGATGGAGTCCTTGAGGGAATCGGGGGCACCACCATGGAGGGTGCCGTCGTAATCGCGGAGACCCGGGAGGTTGCAGGTGCGGCCGGGTTTGAGATCGAGCGGGTCGCTGGGGTCGCCGAAGTCGGCGGCCTCGGGCAGCGGCCGGTCCGTTTTGACCGCTCTCCCCTCGTCATCGATCAGCAGGGTGGTGCTGTGGCTGGCCGGACGCCGTTCGGTGCGCACCAGGTTGTAGTTGGCATCGAGCACCGGGAAGAGGTGCACCGGCTGCAGGGAAACGGCCGCTTCATAGGCTCCGGAAGCGCTGGGCAGGCGGGTGAGGTTGATCTCCAGGTGGCCGTAGTGGCGGCCGCCGGAGATCAGCAGGGGAACACCGCCGACCGTCTGCCATACCTCCGGTTCGTTGCGGTCGGCACTCCAGACGGAGAAGGGGTTGAGGTTGAGCAGATCGGGCACACCGCCCCGGATCCCATCTCCGGCGACGCCGACGTCGTAGTAGGTGACCCCGCGACCATCGCGGTCGAGGTCCACATAGCTTTCCTCGAACATCTCATCGTGGCCGTTGAGCACCAGCGCCACGCCGTAGTGCTCGAACAGGGGTTGATAGATCCGCAGCGGTGTGCCCGACTGGGTGTAGAGCCCGGGGGCGAACAGGTCTCGTAGCGGACGGCTGTGGCTGCCGCTGCTGTAGGGCGCGTGGTGAAACTGAACGATCACGATCCGGCCGGCTTCGCGCGCCTGCTGCAGCTGGAGCTTGGTCCAGTTCCACTGGGTGCTGCCGGGCCCGAAGGGGGCTAGATCGTTGGCAACCCCCGCCTTGGCAGCGGCCTCCGCATACTGGCTGGCGGTGTAATAGGGCTGGGTGTCGGTGCCGATCAGGGCCGGATCGGTGCTGTAGGGATCGAGCCCCAGGGTGCGGGCCGGCTGGCCCGGGCCGCCGTAGCTGTTGCTGGATTCGTCCGGACTGCCGTTGGTGCTGTCGAGGGTGAGGATCGTGACCGGCCCGATATCGACGCGGTAGTAGTCGTCCTGTTGGCTGGGGGTGCCGTTGGCGGGGGCGTCGAAATAGGTGTGGTACTTGAGCCGGCCCTGCAGCGGCAGGAAGCCGGGTTCGCTGCTGCCGGCAACGGCTCCGCTGCCGTAGCCGTTGCCGGATCCGTTCACGGCTCCGAAGGTTTCCCAGTTGCCCAGGGCCGGCAGGATCGGGGTGGAGCTGAGCAGATTGCCGAGTTCGCCGGCGGTGTGGCGGAAGAATTCATCCCAGCCGGGTTGGTACGCACCGCCCTGCACCAGGTCGCCCGGCATCAGCAGCAGATCCGGCTGGCGTTGGGCGATCAGCTCAAGGTTGCGGTCGAAACCCTCGGTTTCGGTGAGCGCGTAGCGCAGGTTGGTCTCGCTCTGGGGCAGTCCGTTCGGGGCCAGCACCGTGGTGGTGTAGGTGCCGAAGCGGCTGGCCCAGGCGCTGGAGCCGGCATCGCGCCGCTGGCCGGAGCCGAGGGCGGCGGCGGGCCAGTCGCGGCGATTGCCACGTCCCAGGGGCTCGGTTTCGCTGTCGGAGAGGGCGATCAGCCGCAGCTGATTCCAGCCCGCGGCGGTGGGGGGCGTCTGGAAGCTGGCCTGCTCCACGCTCTCGCCTGCCCGCACCCGGTAGCTGTAGGTGGTGTCAGGGTCGAGGTCTGCCAGTTCCACCGTGGCCTTGCAGGCGGGGCCCGCCGCCAGCCAGGACCCCTGCGCCAGTCCGGGGATGGTCTGGTTGCGCTCAATCTCGGTGTAGCCCAGCTGCTCCTGGCGCTCGGGCTGCACCGTCAGGGTGCGGGGCGCCGAGGCCGGGATGGCGCCACCCCAGACCTCCAGGGTGCAGGGCACCTCGGAATCGGTGAACCAGGTGATCCGCAATCCGTCGGTGGAGGGGTTCTGGAGGTAGGGAAGAATCCGGAACACTTGGGGAGACTGGGTTTCAGGCTGGCGAAGGACTTGAGCGCCGAAATTATTCGCAGGATATGGGAGCAGGATTGGAGAGTAAGGAGGGGAATCCGATCGGCATGGCCGTTCGGGCTGTTCGCCCAACTGCGATTCCTATCGGAAACACCAGCCAAAGGAGGCCCCGCCGCCGGGTTCGGGGCAGAATGGGGCCAACCTGCTGGGGAGTGGCAATTCGGTGACAACCTCAGACCAGGAGAGGTTCCAGCTCGCCCTAACCCAGCTGCAAGGCCACCTTCTGGAGGCCAGCCGGCCCGATCGCTATAAGCCCGACGAAAACTTCGCGCTGGCCAGCGTCTGTTTTGGGGTGGACGGCACTTTCGGGGAGCCAAACGTCGGCGAGATTCTCGACGTCAGCCTTGATGGCATGAAGATCGCCCTGGGGGTGGGTCCTCAGCTGGAGGCGGACCAGGCCTGCCGGATTGTGGTGCAGGGTCAGGGGCAAACCTACGAGCTGCTGGGACGGGTGCGCTGGGTGGAGGCCAGTCCGTTCATCACCGTGTTCGGGGTGGCCCTGGATCAGGCCGCCATCCACCGCGAACCTGCCGCCTGACGGCGCCCTTCAGAGCCACCACCAGTTGTCGAAGCTGGCCGCCTGGCCGCAGCGTTGGCCCGCCCCATCCCACAGGGTCCAGAGCCGGGCGCCTTCGATCCGGAAGCGGCGGCCTTCGCTGTCCACCCGGATGCCGGCGTAATCGCGGATCGCATCCTGCTCCAGGGCCTGGAGCAGGGCTGCGGAGCGGGCCCGCCGTTCGGCCGGTTCGGCCGTGAGCCGGGAAGGCATGCCCACCTGGGCGCTCCACGGCCGCCGCCACAGGCGCAGGGCCGAGCGGTTGGCGTAGATCAGGCAAGGGTCGGAAGCGCCATCGTGGGCCATCACCACGGCCGCCGCCGCGAACAGTTCCTGGGCCTGTTGGCGTTCGCTGCGGTCTGGGCCGCAGGCCAGCAGGGGCTGGCGGAAGGCATGCTGATGGCAGCGCAGGATCAGGCCGGCCAGCCGCTGGGCCCCGGGCTCCAGCCAGGGGGCTTCAGCCATCGGCGGCCGCATTGGCGCCGGTGGCCATGGCCCGGGCCATCGCCTGCTGCCCCATCTGGCTGCCGTGCTCGATCAGATGCTCCAGGAAGAGGCGGTTCGCCTCCGGAAAGCGGGGCTCCACGGCCAGGGGCAGGGGGCCGGCCCCCTCCACGCCAGATTCCCCTTCCATCGCCGGGGTGATCACCACCAGATCGGGATCGAGGGCCGCGTCATACCGCCACCAGCGGGCTGGGTTGGCCAGGGCCGGGTGGAGCGGATGGGGTGCCGGCTCGAACGGGGTTTCGATGCCTTCCAGCCGCCGCTGGGCCAGTTCGGCCAGCAGCTGCCCGCGGGTGCGGCCGCGCAGCTGGAACAACACGAACGGATCCTCACTGAAGCGGTCGCCCATCAGGTAGTAGACGGCGCTGACGTGCTTGCAGATGTTGACCTTCTTGTCCGGGCAGGTGCATTCGCTGCGCACCTCCTGCAGCTTGAACGGAAACAGGCGGCGGCCGCTGGCGGCGAAGGCCCGTTCGATGTCCTCGGGCATGATCCCCGCCAGCAGCTGGGCCGACCAGCGGGCCTTCTGGCCGAGGGCCTCCAGCACGTAGCCCCAGTCCTCATCGCTGAGCACATCGAGCCAGAGCTTCACCTTGTAGGGATCCTTTTCGGTGCCCTGCACCCGGGCATGCACCCGGCGCCCCTCGAAGCGGATGGAGGTGACATTGCCCTCGCGGGCGTAGGTCCAGGCCCGTTCGAGCCGTTTCTTGAAGCGGTAGGAGTTGATCAGCTCCATCCATTGCGCCACCCACCAGGGCTGTTGCCCGAGGCCCTGTTGGCCGAGCTGGGTGGTGATCGGGCTGCCGGAGACGGTCATGGTGGTGTACCCGTTGCCCCAGTCTGCCTGTTCGGCCGGGCGCCCCCGCGCAGGGCGCCAGCAGCGGCCCTGCCGCTGCGGAGCTGCGGCAAAAGTGCGGGGGGGTGGTCCTAGGGTGGAGGCTCGCCAGGGAAGCTCCGCAGCGTGAGTCGCAATCAGGCGCTGCAGGCGCTCACCCTTCCTTCGGCCCCGACTCCGGCTTCCGCCGGCTCGCCGCGCCTGGCAGATGGGCCTCGCTTTCCCCGGTTTGCCGCCAGCGGTCGTTTTGAGGCGGTGCTGCGCGCCAGGGTGCACGACCATTTCGCCCGCAGCGGCTGCCGCCGGCGCGATGCCGCGGCGATGTATCTCAAGACGGCCCTGATCCTGCTCTGGTTCGGTGTCAATTACCTGTTGCTGCTGAAGGCGAGCAGCTGGGTCACCGCCGTTCCGCTGTCGCTCAGCCTCGGTCTGGCGATCGCTGCGGTGGGCTTCAACATCCAGCACGACGGCGGCCATGGCGCCTACTCCGATCGGCGCTGGATCAATCGTCTGGCGGCGATGACGCTCGATGTGATGGGGGGCAGCTCCTACCTCTGGGCCCGCAAGCACAACGGCCTGCATCACACCTACACCAACCTCAGCGGCAGCGACGACGACATCAACCTCGGCCTGCTCGGTCGCCTGGCGCCGGACCAGCCCCACCGGCCCTGGCACCGCTGGCAGCACCTCTACCTCTGGCCTCTTTATGGCCTGCTGCCGATCAAGTGGGCCGTCTACGACGACTTCTCCGATGTGCTGATGCGCCGCATGGGGCGCTATGCCCTGCCCCCCCTGCGGCCGCGGGACTGGCTCGTGTTCCTCGGGGGCAAGCTCGCCTTCTTCGTCCTGGCCTTCGCCCTGCCCCTCAGCCTCCATGCCCCGGCCCAGGTGCTCGGCTGCTACTTCCTCGCCTCCCTGCTGGAGGGGGTGGTGCTGAGCGTGGTCTTCCAGCTGGCCCATTGCGTGGAGGGGGCCGAGTTTCCTGCTCCGGCGGCGGTCGGAGCCCCGATCGCCACCCCCTGGTTGAGCCATCAGCTGGCCACCACCGTGGATTTCAGCCGCTCCAATCCGCTGCTCGGCTGGCTGCTGGGAGGGCTCAACTTCCAGGTGGAGCACCACCTCTTCCCCCAGATCTCCCACGTGCACTACGCCGCTTTGTCGCCGATCGTGGAGAGCACCTGCCGCGAGTTCGGGGTTCCCTTCCGCGACCACGGCAGCCTGCTCAACGGCGTGGTGGCGCACTATCGCTGGCTGCGGCGCATGGGTCGTCCGCCCGTCGCCCCGGGCTGATCCGGAACCGGCCTCAGCTGTCCTCGAGCGCCACCAGTTCCCGCAGCTGGCCCATCTCCAGCCCGCCGAGCCATTCCTCGCCGCTGCCCACGATGTCGGCCGCCAGCTTGGATTTCTCCTGGATCATGCGGTCGATCTTCTCCTCCACCGAGCCGCTGGTGATGAACTTGTGCACCAGCACGCGGTTCTGCTGGCCGATGCGATAGGCCCGGTCGGTGGCCTGGTTCTCCACCGCCGGATTCCACCAGCGGTCGATGTGGAACACGTGGCTGGCGCGGGTGAGGTTGAGACCCACGCCGCCCGCCTTGAGCGAGAGCAGGAACAGCTGGGGACCGCGGGGATCCTCCTGGAAGCGATCGACCATCGCCTGGCGGTCGGCCTTGCTGCTGCCGCCGTGCAGGAAGGGCACCTCCTGGCGCCAGCGGCGCTGCAGGTGGGCCTTGAGCAGGTGGCCCCATTCGGCGAACTGGGTGAACAGCAGGGCCCGATCGCCCGCCTCGATCACCTCCTCGAGAATCTCCTCCAGCCGTTGCAGCTTGGCGCTGCGGGTGGCGAAGTTGGCATCCACGTCGCCCTCCTTGAGGGCGAGGGCCGGGTGGTTGCAGATCTGCTTGAGCCGGGTGAGCAGGGCCAGCACCTGACCATGTTTCTGGCCGAGCGGCGCCCGGGCGATCGCATCGAGGCTCTCCTCCACGGTCTTGTTGTAGAGCTTCTTCTGCTCAGGGCTGAGCCCCACCCATTCCCGCAGCTCCACCTTTTCGGGCAGGTCGGAGATGATCGAACGGTCGGTCTTGAGGCGCCGCAGGATGAAGGGGCCCACCCGGGCCTTGAGGTCCCGCAGGGAGCTCATGTCGCCATAGCGCTCGATCGGCAGGCGGTAGCGCTGACGGAAGAAGGCCTCCTCTCCCAGCACCCGCGGGTTGAGGAAGTCCATCAGGGCCCAGAGCTCACTCACCCGGTTTTCCACGGGGGTGCCGGTGAGGGCGATGCGGAACCGGCCCGACCGGCCGGGACGGGCGAGGTCGCGGGCGGCCTGGGACTGCTTCGAGCTGGGGTTCTTGATCGCCTGGGCCTCGTCGATCACCATCCCCTGCCAGTCGACTGTTTCCAGCAGTTCGCTGTCGCGCTGGAGCAGGCCATAGGTGGTGAGCACCAGGTCCACCCCTTCCAGTGCCTTCTCCATAGCGGCGGGGCTGGAGGCCCGGCGCGGCCCGTAGTGTTCGCGCACCTCCAGTTCGGGGGTGAAGCCGGCCGCCTCGCGCTTCCAGTTGGTGAGCACCGAGGTGGGGGCCACCAGCAGCACAGGGCGCCGCAGTTCCTGCTCGGCTTTGAGGTGCTGCAGGAAGGCCAGCAGCTGGATCGTCTTGCCCAGGCCCATGTCGTCGGCCAGGCAGGCGCCCTGGTCGAAGCGGTGCAGGAAGGCCAGCCAGCCGAGGCCGCGCTCCTGATACGGCCGCAGCTGGCCGGCGAAGCCCTCCGGTGCCGGCAGGGGATCGGGGGCCTTCTGCTGGTGGTACTGCTCCAGCACCGCCTGCAGCCGCGGCTGGGCTTCGAAGTGGTGCACCGGCAGGCGATGGAAGGTGTCGCCGGTGTTGGCGGTGAGCCGCAGGGCATCGTCGAGGCTGAGGCCGTGGTCGGTGGCGCAGAAGCGCTCGGCGTTGCGCAGATCGGCGGGGCGCAGCTCGATCCAGGCGCCCTTGTGCTGCACCAGCGGGCTGCGTTTCGCCGCCAGGCGTTCGAGGTCGTTGAGGCTGAGGGTGACGCCGCCGATCATCAGCTCCCACTTCCACTCAAGGCTCTCGCCGAGGCTGAAGCCCCGGGAGCGTTCCGGCAGTTCCGCGGAGATCGAGAGGCCGAGGCGGCTGGCCAGGCCGCCGCTGAGGCTCGGGGGCAGCACCACCCCCACGCCCACATCCCGCAGCTGGCTGGCGGCGGTGCGCACCAGCACGAACGCTTCGGCCGGGGTGAGCTGCATCGATTCGGGTGCCGCGCTATCGAGGCCCCGTTCGATCGGAGAGAACACCTGCAGGGCTCGCCCGAGACCCTCCAGCAGCAGCGCGCCCGGTTGTTTGACCTCCACCTCGCCCAGCTGCAGGGTGCCGGCGCCCCGGGCCCATACCCCGGCGGCCGGCAGCTTCAGGCTCGGATCGGCCTCGGCCTGGAGGGAGAAGCGCAGCTCCCAGAGCTCCTCATCGGCCGGCGGCGTGAACAGTTCGAGGCAGGCCCGGGCAGGCGCCACCCGGCCCGCCACCGCTTCGCGCCAGTGGTGGGTGGCGATCTCCAGCCGTTCGTTCTCTTCTTCCTCAAGCCGCAGTCGGCCATCCCCCGGGCCCAGGGCCCGTTGCCAGTCGCTGAGCAGCGGATCCAGCCCCTCCGCCGGCGGGCGGAAGCCGGAGCGCAACTGGCCATCCAGCAGCGCTTCCACCAGGCTGGCCACCCGCAGCCGGCCGCTGCCGGGGCGGCGACAGGCAAGCGCCAGCTGATCCGGGCCGGTGGCCGTGGCGCAGGTGGCCACCTGGGGCAGCTGGGTGGCCAGCTCCTCGAGCCGGCGCCTGTCGCCTTCGCGGTTGAGTAGCGGCAGCCAGCGGGCCATGCCGCCCTCCACTTCGGGCAGCCAGCGACCGCGGGCGATCAGGCTCAGGGCCCAGCGCTGCAGATGGGTCCACCAGCGCAGGTCGTCGGAGAGGCCGGGGTGGTCGCCGGAGAGGGGAAGATCGCTGAGCCATTCGGCGGCGGCACCGGGATCGAGGGCCAGCCCTTCCACCTGCCAGGGCCACCATTCCACGGTCTTGGGAATCGGTTCGCCGGCCTGCAGGGGCAGGCCACTCCAGTCGGTCTCGGTGGTGCTGGTGCGACGGCGGCCCCGGGCCGCCTGGCTGCGGCTCGGCAGGGTCAGGCAGGCGCTGGCCGGTCGCACCGCTTCCGACCAGAGATCGAGTTCTTCCAGCAGGCCGGCCAGGTCGTCGGCATTGAGGGTGAGCGGATGGTCGGGAACGGAATCGCCCGGGCAGGTCGGAGAGGCCACGCGCCAGGTGTCGGCCCACAGCAACAGCTTCCCTCCCGGCCCTGAAGGCGGAAACAGCCAGGTGGCATGCAGCAGGCTCATGGCCGCAGGTTCATCGCCGCAGGAGGGAAAGCAGGGGGGGCAGGACTGCCATGCCGCCGACCGGGGAGATGGTAGATCCGCCCCTGCTGGCCCTAGGCAGCGGCGGGTCGCAGGCCCGGCAGCAGCTTCGGCAGCAGCTGCAGCAAAAGGGCGCTGCCCACCAGCGGCAGCCACAGGGGCCACCAGCCCTGCAGCAGCTGGAGGGCGGTGTGCAGAGGGGCCGCAACGGGCAACGACAGGGCCAGGGGCGGAGCGCTGGCCAGGCTGCGGATGCCGCATACCGCCCCCACCAGGCCGGCCTGCAGATGGCCGTCATCGGGATCCACCCGCTGCAGGTGGAACGCCAGCAAGCCGTAGAAGAAGCCGCAACCCGCCGCCCGCAGCGCCGGATCCAGGCCCTGCAGCACTCCGGCAGCCGCTCCGGCGGGCGTGCCACCGGCCAGGGCGGCGCCCAGGAGCAGGCCGATGCTTCCGGCCGTGATCGCCGCCAGCAGGGCCCAGCTGAGCGAACGCAACCGCAGCGAGGCGCGGGAGCCGGTGGCGAGGGAAGGAACAGCCAACGGCGGGCGGCTGGGCCGGGCAATCATGCCTGCCGTTGCGGAAACCTGGCGAGAACCCGCCTAGCGTGCCGGCGGAATGGCACAAAGGAACTCAAGGTGGAGGGCGCTGCTGCGGACCCGAGGAATCCGGCCGGTTCCGTGTCGCCGGCCATGGATCCGCAGCGGGCCCTGCTCGACATGCTGGCCGTGGCGACGGCGATCAGCGGTGCTTCCGATCTCGCTTCGCTGCTGCAGTCGATTCTCACCACCTCGCGTCAGCTCACCGCCAGCGATGCCGGCAGCATCTACCTGATCGACGAAAGCTCCGACGCCATCACCCCCTGCCTGCTGTTCGCCGCCTTCCAGAACAGCAGCCTGGAGCAGCAGCTGGGCCTCGGGGAAGACCAGGCGGGAGAGGAGGACCTGCGCCAGCTGCGCTATCCGATCACCCCCGAGCGGCTGGCGGGCTGGTGTGTGCTCAGCGGCGAGCTGCTCAACATTCCCGACGCCTACGCCATCGCGCCGGATTGTCCCTACCGGTTTGATGAGAGCTTCGACCGGCGGTTCGATTACCGGGCCGTTTCGGTGCTGGTGGTGCCGCTGCGCACCACCGAGGGCACGGTGGTGGGGGTGATGCAGCTGATCAACCGCAAGCACGATCCCGCGGCTCGGATCACTCCCGCCACGGCGGCCGCCCTGGTGCGCCCCTTCGACCGCTTCGACCAGCAGCTGTCGAGGCCCTGGCCAGCCTGGCGGCGGTGTGTGTGGAGCGCACCCGGTTGCTGGAGGGGCAGCAGAAGCAGATCGATTCGATGATCTCCCTGCTGGCCGGCGCCATCGACGCCAAGAGCCCCCATACCGGCCGTCACTGCTCGCGGGTGCCGGAGCTGGCGCTGATGCTGGCGGAGGCGGCGGAGGCCTGCGAGAGCGGGCCGCTGGAGGAATTCCGCTTCGCCGATGAGAAGGACTGGCGCGAATTCCGGGCCGCGGCCTGGCTGCACGACTGCGGCAAGATCAGCACGCCGGAAGCGGTGGTGGACAAGGCCACCAAGCTTGAAACCACCTGCAACCGCATCCACGAGATCCGCACCCGCTTTGAGGTGTTGCTGCGGGATGCCCGCATCGCCCAGCTGGAGGCCCAGCTGGCGGGGGGTGATGCCCAGCGGCTGCAGCAGCAGTACGACCGACACGCCCAGCAGCTGCAGGAGGACTTCCGGTTCGTGGCCTCCTGCAACCTCGGCTCCGAGGGCATGGATCCGGAGGCGCTGGAACGGCTGCGGCAGCTGGCCGGGGTCACCTGGTGGCGCCATTTCGACGATCGCCTCGGCCTGGGCTGGGAGGAGGCTTCCCGCTGCACCGAACCGGTGGCGCCGTTGCCGGCTCCCGAGCCTCTGCTGGCCGACAAGCCGCGGCATCGCATTCCCCGTCCGCCCGAGGAGCTGCCAGATCCTTCCTGGCGGTTCACGCTGCAGGCGCCGGAGCTTCTCTACAACCAGGGCGAGATCCACAACCTCTCAATCCTGCGCGGCACGCTCACCCCGGAGGAGCTCTACAAGATCCGCGAGCACATGATCCACACGATCGTGATGCTGGAGAGCATCTGCTTCCCGCCGGCGATGTCGCGGGTGGCGGCGATCGCCGGCGCCCACCACGAGACCCTCACCGGCACGGGCTATCCGCGCGGGCTGGTGGCTGAGCAGCTTTCCGTGCCGGCCCGGATCCTGGCGATCGCCGACATCTTCGAAGCGCTCACCGCCTCCGACCGGCCCTACAAACTGGGCAAGACCCTCTCCGAGGCGGTGGGGATCCTGGCGGGTTTCCGCGACCGTTCCCACATCGATCCCGACCTGTTCGAGCTTTTCCTGCGTTCCGGCGTCTATCTCCGCTATGCGCAGCGCTTCCTGCCTGCGCACCAGATCGATCCGGTGGACATTCACCAGCACCTGCGCTGAGGGCAGCCGGAGCTGGGCCTGTGCTGGGCCTGTGCTGGGCGATCATGCCCGCTGGGTCCTGTTCCGCTTCTCCATGGTCGCCTCCCCCACTCCCCGCTCCGGCGCCGAGATCCGCGCGGCCTTCCTCGATTTCTACGAGCAGCGGGGCCACAGGCCGATGGCCAGTGCCTCGCTGGTGCCGGAAGACCCCACGGTGCTGCTCACGATCGCCGGCATGTTGCCGTTCAAGCCGGTGTTCCTGGGGCAACAGGAGCGGCCGGCGCCGCGGGCCACCAGCAGCCAGAAGTGCATCCGCACCAACGACATCGAGAACGTGGGCCGCACGGCGCGGCATCACACCTTCTTCGAGATGCTCGGCAACTTCTCCTTCGGCGATTACTTCAAGGAGCAGGCGATCCAGTGGGCCTGGGAGCTGAGCACTGGGGTGTTCGGGTTGTCGCCCGGGAACCTGGTGGTGAGCGTGTTCCGGGAAGACGACGAGGCCGCCGCGATCTGGCGCGATCTGGTGGGGGTGAACCCCAAACGGATCATCCGCATGGATGAGGCCGACAACTTCTGGGCCTCCGGCCCCACCGGCCCCTGCGGACCCTGCTCGGAGATCTATTACGACTTCAAGCCCGAACTCGGCGACGACGGCATCGACCTGGAGGACGACTCGCGCTTCATCGAGTTCTACAACCTGGTGTTCATGCAGTACAACCGCGACGCAGGCGGCACCCTCACGCCGCTGGCCAACCGCAACATCGACACCGGCATGGGCCTGGAGCGCATGGCCCAGATCCTGCAGGCGGTGCCCAACAACTACGAAACGGATCTGATCTATCCGCTGATTGAAACGGCGGCGGGTCTGGCCGGGGTCGATTACTTCGCCCTCGACGAGAAGGGAAAAACGTCGCTCAAGGTGATCGGCGACCACTCCCGTGCCATTACCCAGCTGATCGGCGATGGCGTCACCGCTTCCAATCTGGGCCGTGGTTACATCCTGCGTCGGCTGCTGCGCCGCGTCGTGCGCCACGGACGGCTCCTCGGGATCGACAAGCCGTTCCTGACGGCGATGGGAGAGGCGTCGATCGCGCTGATGCAGGAGGCCTACCCCCAGCTGCTGGAGCGCCGCGAGGTGATCCTGGCCGAGCTGCAGCGGGAGGAGGCCCGCTTCCTCGAAACCCTGGAGCGCGGCGAGAAGCTGCTGGCCGATGTGCTGGCGGCCCGGCCCAAGCAGATCTCCGGCGAGCAGGCGTTCGAGCTGTACGACACCTACGGCTTCCCGCTCGAGCTCACCGAGGAGATCGCCGAGGAGCACGGCCTCCGCGTGGATCTGGCGGGCTTCGAGGTGGCGATGGAGGCCCAGCGTCAGCGGGCCAAGGCCGCGGCGGTGAGCCTCGATCTCACCCTGCAGGGGGCGATCGAGCAGATGGCGGCCGAGCTCGATCCCACCGCCTTCAAGGGCTATGAGGCCCTGGAGCATCCCAGCTGTGTGCTGGCGCTGGTGGTGAACGGGGAGCCGGCGGAGCGGGCGGTGGCCGGCGACGCCGTGCAGCTGGTGCTCGATTCCACGCCGTTCTATGGCGAGGGCGGAGGCCAGGTGGGGGATCGGGGCCTGCTCAGCGGCGGCGGCGCCGCCAGCGGCCCCGAAGGCGGGGTGATCGTGGTGATCGAGGCCGTGAGCCGCAACCGCAGCGTGTTCGTGCACAGCGGCCGGATCGAGCGCGGCACTGTGGCGGTGGGTGATCTGGTGAATGCCCAGGTGGATCGCGCCTGCCGGCGCCGCGCCCAGGCCAACCACACCGCCACCCATCTGTTGCAGGCGGCCCTCAAGCAGGTGGTGGATCCGGGCATCGGCCAGGCCGGCTCGCTGGTGGATTTCGACCGCCTGCGCTTCGATTTCCACTCCCCCCGGGCCGTGACCGCTGACGAACTGGAGCGGATCGAGGCCCTGATCAACGGCTGGATCGCCGATGCCCACGAGCTGGAGGTGCAGGAGATGGCGATCGAGCAGGCCAAGGCCGCCGGTGCCGTGGCGATGTTCGGGGAGAAGTACGCCGATGTGGTGCGGGTGGTGGATGTGCCCGGGGTATCGATGGAGCTGTGCGGTGGCACCCACGTGGCCAACACCGCTGAGATCGGCCTGTTCAAGATCGTGGCCGAGAGCGGAGTGGCGGCCGGGATCCGCCGCATCGAGGCGGTGGCCGGTCCGGCGGTGCTGGGCTACCTCAACGAGCGCGATGGGGTGGTGAAGGCCCTCGGGGAGCGGTTCAAGGCCCAGCCCGGCGAGATCGTGGAACGGGTGGCAACGCTCCAGGAGGAGCTGAAGGGCACCCAGAAGGCCCTGGCGGTGGCCCGCAGTGAGCTGGCGGTGGCCAAGGCGGCGGCCCTGGCGGCCCAGGCGGAGGCCGTGGGTCCGTTCCAGCTGTTGGTGGCTCGCCTTGATGGTGTGGAGGGAGCCGGTCTGCAGAGCGCCGCCCAGGGCCTGGCCGACCAGCTGGGGGAGGGGGCTGCGGTGGTGCTGGGGGGCCTGCCGGATCCGGCGGACCTGGGCAAGGTGGTCCTGGTGGCGGCCTTCGGCAAGGCCGTGATCGCCGCGGGCCAGCAGGCCGGCAAGTTCATCGGTGGCGTGGCGAAGGCCTGCGGCGGCGGTGGCGGCGGCCGGCCCAACCTGGCGCAGGCCGGCGGCAAGGACGGCGCCGCCCTGGCGACGGCGCTGGCGGAGGCGCGCACCAGCCTGGCTGCCGCCCTGGGTTGAGCTGACGCATTGGAGTGGCGGCTCACCAGGCCGGTGGTCGCACCGCCAGCCTCAGCCGTGCCAGCCACAGCCGCGTCGCCAGGGTCACCGCCAGGCGGCGGTACCCACGCCGCCACAGTTCCGGCACCAGGGGTTGGAACAGTCGCACCTTGGCGCGGCTGACCAGGGGCATGCGCAGCAGCGCTCCCGGCTGCAGCGAGGCATCGGTGAACGTGCGCCCGGAGATCGGCAGCCCGAGGCAGGCCAGGTTGATCTTGGTGCGCAGGCATTTCTCGCAGCGACCGCAGTTGAGCCGGCCTGCCTCAGGGATCGTCAGCAGGTGGCAGGGCTGGATCAGGTCCAGGCCGGCGGGCCACTCGGAGAGCAGGGCCAGCTTCTGCTGCCGCTGGACTCCGGGCTGGTCGAGCATCACCTCCAGGGCTGCGCTGCTGTAGAGGGGCACCTCCAGGGCTTCATGGCCTTCCAGCAGGCCATGGCCATCGGAGGCGAACAGCACCCGGGTGAGCCGATTGGTCAGCAGGTGGGCCGCGGCGAGGGTGGCCGGCCCGAAGCCGATCCTTGTCCAGCAGGCGTAACTGGGGCAGAGGCTGCGCACGTTGGTGGTCAGCGGCAGCAGGGTGAACCGCTCCTGCTCCCCCAGGGCCTGGAGGAGCTGCTGGTGGGCCTTGTAAAAAGCGAAGCGTTGCGGATGCGGACCGCAGGGGCCCATCTGATCCCCGTTGGTGCCGTAGAGAAACAGGCAGTCGCGAATCGAGCCTGGATGCTCCAGGGGGTAGTCGAGACGGTTGCGGCGCAGGGTGCTCAGGGCGTCCACGCCGCCGGAGAGAAAGGAGGCCGTGCGTTCCGGGGTCGCGCGGGCCGGAGGCCGCCAGCCCCCCGCCGCCTCCAGCTCCAGGTGCGGCACCGTTCCGTGCACGCTCGCCCAGATCGCGAGCCCATGGCGCAGGCCCTGCGTCAGCCTCGGGCAGAGGGGAGCTTCGATCCGCAGTCGTTGTTCGCCGGCCCAGGCGGCCAAGGGCAGGCAGGCCAGGGCAAAGGCTTCCGGACTGGCCTGCAGCTCCTCGGCCAGGGGGCCCTGCGCTTCAAAGAAGAGGGTTTCCGCTGGTCGCTGCCGCGTTTCCCAGATCACGGTGGCGGCCGCCCTGCGGCTGTCCGGTCCGGATTCGATTCGCAGATCGGTGATTCGCATCGTGTTCAGCCGCGCAGCTTCGCCAGCCAGCCCAGCTTCTGTTGCTGCAGTGTTCTCGCCAGTCGTTGCGGCGCCCGGGGCTGCAGCAGCCGGCTGAGCGAGCGCAGCAGGGCGGGATCGGCGCCGGTGGTGTGCAGATGGTCCCGGGCCTGGAGCAGCCTGTGGCGCATGTCCAGGCCGTCGACCTTCACCCGTTCGAGGGCGGCCAGGGGGAGCGGTGCCGGAAAGGCCGGCCAGGGGTGGTCGCCGCAGCGGGCCCGCAGCAGGGCATGGGTGACGAGGCATTTGCGGCAGTGGCCGCAGTTGGGTTTGAGGCTGTTGGGCTGCCAGCAGACCCGCAGCTGCTGCCGGGCCAGGGGCCAGCTGGCCAGCGCCTCCACCTTCTCCCAGCGGCCCTCCTCGCAGCCGTCGTGGAGCAGCTCCAGGCCGGGGGTGCTCCAGAGCGGATCGAGGCCGGGGTGGCTGCCGTAGGGCGAGAGAAAGGCGAAGGGGTAGGAGGAGGGAATCAGCACCTGGCGGAACCGGGGAGCCAGCAGGTGGGCCACGGCGGCGAGGGCGGAGCCGCACTGGTGGTGATCCCAGGCCACCCAGGCATCGGTGAACGCCCGCAGGTTGGTGCGCACCGTCAGGATGTCGATGCCCACCTCTTCGGCCACGAGGGCGAGGGAGCGCTGCACCGCCTCGGCTTTTTCGGTGGCGTGGAGGGGGATGTCGAAACCGTGGACGAACAGCAGCTGGTCGAGGGCGGGGCCGTGATGCTGCAGGGTGCGAAACGAATCCAGCCCACCGGAGAAGAAGCTGGCCCGCTTGCCGGGTGCTGGGTTGGGTGCCGAGG
>JBKDOV010000021.1:0-33148 GCA_046342815.1 Cyanobacteriota bacterium | reverse complement strand
CCATCGCCATGCTTCCGGTGGCCGCGCCAGACCGCGGGAATCTCGGCCCGCCAGCCGCTGATCGAGCGGCTGGCGCACGGGGGTGCCGGGGGAGAGGGCCAGCAGCGGCGTCTCCCCTTCGCCCAGCCAGCGATGCGGCAGGGGCGGGTGGAGCTCGCTTTGCGCCTTGAGGCTTTCGAGGGCCATCCTGCGGCTGAAGCGGGCCTGCAGGCTCGCCGGACCGGCGCTGGCCCGTGCCATCTGCAGCCCTTCCAGGTGGGGCGGACGCCCCAGCAGCCACTGGCGTTGCAACAGGGCCAGCAGCGCCGGCACAGCCAGCGCCAGAACCAGCCGCCTGCGGTGGCTGCGAGCGGCAGGATCGAGGCTCATGGTTCCAGGGGGCGCGCCGGCCGGGGGATCGCCTCGATCCGCTCCGGCACCACCACCAGCGTTTCGCCGCCGGAGGCCGCTTCAACGGCCATCACCCCCTCGATCGACAGCCACTGGTCGGCTTCCGGCAGCGGATTCTGCTGCGGCCAGCGCACCGGCAGTCCCACCGGGGCCGCATCGGCGAGGCAGCAGCGCACCAGCAAGCGGGCCAGCTGCGGCGGGCCGTCCGGCCGGGGCAGCACGAAGCCGCTGATCCGCACCGGTTGCCCTTCGAACAGGCGCGGATCGGGCTGGCTGCGCAGCAGGCGCACCCAGTCGGTGAGGCTGCGCTGGGCCGGGGGGAGGGTGAAGGAGAGTTCGGAGGCCTCGGTGCTGGCGGCGGTGCGGTCGGCCGGTCGCTGGCCCGCCAGGGTGGCGAACGATGGCTGGGGGGGGAGCAGCAGCAGCAGCCCGGCCAGCAGCAGGGTGGCCCCGAGGGTGAGGCCCTGGCGGCCCTGCAGCCGTTCGGCGGCGCCGTCCGGCTCCAGTCCCAGTCCCAGCCGCAGCTGCAGCCCGGCCAGCACCAGCAGCAGCAGCCCGGCCAGCAGCACCAGCGGATGGAAGCCGGCCCGCAGCAACAGATCCAGCCGACCATCGCTGCTGCTGCGCAGCAACACCAAGGCCCATGCCCCCAGGGCCAGCGCCCGGCCCAGGGCGGCACGCTGCAGCAAAGGCGGGTTCAGAGGCGCCACAGGTTCAACCATTGGCCGATCAGCAGCACCAGCAGGCTGGCCCCGGCGGCGGTCAGCACCAGTCCCAGCGGCCGGAACAGCAGCCCCAGCAGGCCCAGCAGTTTGAGGTCCACCACGGGGCCGAGCAGCAGAAAGGCCAGCAACGCTCCAGGAGTCACCTGGGCGGCGAAGCTCAGTGCCAGAAACGCATCCACGCTGGAGCACACCGACACCACCCAGGCCAGCAGCATCAGCGCCAGGATCGAAAGGGTGGGGGCTGCTCCCACCGCCAGCAGCCAGCCGCGCGGCACGAAGGTTTGGACCAGAGCGGCGATCAGACAGCCCAGCACCAGCAGCAGGGCCAGCTGCAGAAACTCATTGCCCCCGTGGCGCATCAGTTCGCTCAGGGAGGGCCTGGCGGCCCGGGCCGGCAGGGGCGCTGCCGCGGTGACCGCCGGCGCGCCGAGCATGCCGCCACTGCGCTCCAGCAGACTCACCTCCGAGAGCGGCTGGTTGAGCCGCCGTTCGGCGAGCAGCTCAGGCCGCAGCAGCTCGGTCTCCTGCACCAGCCGGAGCAGCAGCGCCAGGCCCACCGCCACCACCACGGCCCCGAGCGGACGGGCCAGCAGCAGCCATGGCTGGTCGGGGAAGGCGGCGAAGGTGCTGGCCAGCACGATCGGATTGAGCACGGGTGCGGCAAACAGAAAACCGAGGGCGGCCCCCAGCGGTGCGCCCGCCACCAGCAGCTGTCGGGCCACGGGCACATTGCCGCATTCACAGGCGGGCAGGGCAAAACCCAGGCCTGCCCCGGTGAGTGGCCCCAGCAGCGGATTCGAGGGCAGCCGGCGCACCCAGCCGCCACCGGGGCTGAGCCAGCGGGCCAGCGCGGAGATCAGCACGCCGATGAGCAGAAACGGCAGGGCTTCGATCAGCAGCCCCTGGAACAGGGCCCAGGCATTGGCCAGTCGGATGGCGATCATCACAACCTGCGGCGCAGCAGGTGATCATCCCAGCCCGCGCCACGGCCAGAACATGCGGGAGGATCGCTGCAGACAGCTGGTTCTTCGTGGAGGCATCAGTGGAGGCATCAACCGTTTCAACCGCGCACCCTTCCGTTTCTCCTGCCCCCGGGCAGGCGCCGGCGGGCCCGCCCCCCTTGCCGGATCCTGCCCTGATCGCTGCCCTGCGCTTCGATCCTGCCGGCCTGATCCCGGCTGTGGCCCAGGACTGGCTCGACGGCAGCGTGCTGATGGTGGCCTGGATGAATCGCGAGGCGATCGAGCGCAGCCTCGCCAGCGGGGAGGTGCACTACTGGAGTCGCTCCCGCCAGGAGCTGTGGCATAAGGGGGCCACCAGTGGGCAGCTGCAGCGGCTGCGCGGTCTCCGTTACGACTGCGACGCCGATGTGCTGCTGCTGAGCGTGGAGCAGCTCGGCGGAGGCGCCTGCCACACCGGGGCCCGCAGCTGCTTCTACGACGAGGGGCCCGTTCCCAGCGCCGGCGGCGCCCTGGCGCCGCCTCCCCCGGCCGATGCCTGCACCGAACTGGCGCGGGTGATCGCCGGGCGGCGCGACCGGCCCGAACCGGGCAGCTACACCAACAAGCTGCTGGAGGGAGGCGACAACCGCATCCTCAAGAAGATCGGCGAGGAGAGTGCCGAATTCGTGATGGCCTGCAAGGACGACGACGCGGAGGCGATCGCCGGCGAAGCGGCTGATCTGATCTTTCACCTGCAGGTGGCCCTGGCCCACCACGGCGTCGACTGGAGGCAGGTGCAGGAGGTTCTGGCCGCCCGGCGGGGAGCGCCGCGTCGCCCATGACCCCGCCCCCTTCTCCCCCCGCACCGCCTTCGCCCCCTCCGGGCCCTTTCGCCAGGGTGGCCAGGCTGCTGGCCGGCATGGCGGGGCTGCTGGCGACCGTGCTGGCGGCCTGGCTGATGATGGCGCCAGAGGCGGAGCCACCGGCCCGGGCGCGGCCCTGGCGCAATGCCCAGCCGGCCCCCGAGCTGCGCTCCCTGGCCCCCCAGCAGGCCACGGTGGTGAAGGTCGGCGACGGCGACAGCGTGCACGTGCGCCAGGGGGAGCGGCGGTTCACGGTGCGACTCGCCTGCATCGATGCCCCGGAGCTGGACCAAGCGCCCGAAGGCGGCGAGAGCCGCGCCTATCTGCGCTCCCGGCTCCGCCCTGGCAGTGCGGTGACGCTGCTGCCCAAGGCGATCGATCCCCATGGCCGCCTGGTGGCCGAACTGATCCAGGAAGGCAACCTCAACCTCGCCCTGGTGGAGGACGGCCAGGCCTTTGTGTATTCCCGCCACCTCGGCCAGTGCGATGGCCGGGAGTACCGGGCCGCCGAATTCCGGGCCTCCCGCCGGCGCAGCGGCATCTGGCAGACCCCCGGGGGCAGCGAGCGCCCCTGGGACCACCGCCACCGGCGCGGGCGACGGACCCAGGCCCAGCCTTCAGGGAGCTGAAGAAAGCGGGGCTGAAGGCTTGCCGTCGGGATTGGGGATCGGCCGCAGCACCATCACCCCGATCACGTCCGGCACGCCCGCCGCGTAACGCACCAGATCGGGGCTGCGCATCACCCCCCGGCCCGGCGCGGCGTGGATGGCATCGGTCCCATCCACCACGCCCACGTGGGTCACATCCAGGCCTTCCACCTTCGTGACCAGACCGAAGATGTCGCCGCCCCGCAGCGAGGGCAGCACCTGCGGCAGCGCCGCCAGCGGCACATAGCTCTGCTGCACCGAGAGATCCTTCTCCAGGGCCTGGATGCAGGCCAGGTTGCGGGGCTGCTTCAGGGGGGCGTAGCTGGCCGTGTGGGTGGACATGAAATTCAGCCGGCGGGAGCGGCTGACGGCCCCGGGCAGAAACGGCGTGAGGTTCACCAGATAGCCCTGCCGTTCCGCCGCTGCGGCCCAACGGCTGAAGTAATGGTGCCGATGGCAGTAGTCCACCTGGCCGTCCTGGTAGCGCAGCTTCTGCACATGGCGGCTGAAGTCCTCCACCGCCGCCGTGCGGGTGGAGACCCGATGGCTGTTCACCAGCGCCAGCAACTGCTCCACGAACAGGAAGCAGTCGAACTGGGTGAGATCGAGGCGCAGCTGTTCGCCTGGCCCCTGATCCAGGCTGAACGCCTGATACGGCCGGCCCAGAAACCGACGCGCCAGCCCCACCAGGGAGCGGCCCCTGGGGCCCTGGGCGGTGGCATCCACCGCATCGGCGGCCACTTCGGCCGTGTTGCCGACCAGCAGCGGAGGCAACGTCGCTGGCGCGGCGGCCGGTGCGGCCGGTGCTGCCGGTACCGCAGGCGCTGCCGCTGGGGCCGCAGGCGCTGACTGGGTGGCCAGCGAATTCTCCGACCGGCAGCCCGCCTGGAGCACAAGCGAGACGGCCAGGCCGGCGGCGATGGGGCGGAAACGGGGCATCTGCCTCGGGAAACCAACAGGGCCGCAAGGGCTGGCGAGCGCTGATTATGGGCGGCACCATGCGCAAATCCATCGGTAGCCTCCGGAGGCAATCCCTCCGCCCCCATGCCCCTTGATCTGCCCTCCGGTACCGAGAAGCGCAGATCCGCGGTTCGTCAGGCATCCCCTTCCCCCCGGGCCTGGGGGCCGCTGATGGGGGTGCTCCAAAAGTTCTGGCGCTGGCTCACGGCTCCCCAGACGGTTCTGGGATTGTTGCTGCTCAGCCTGCTTTCGCTGCCCCTGGCGATGGCCAGCACCTTC
This sequence comes from Cyanobacteriota bacterium, assembly GCA_046342815.1. Classification (GTDB taxonomy): domain Bacteria; phylum Cyanobacteriota; class Cyanobacteriia; order PCC-6307; family Cyanobiaceae; genus Cyanobium. The sequence continues at coordinate 28,343 of JBKDOV010000021.1, read as the reverse complement.
GCCAGTGCCTCTGCCTCCCAGATGGAGATGCAGGCCGATGAAATTTCCACGCTGGCCACCAGCATCCGCAGCTACTACTCCGACAACGTGGTCGCCCGCTTGCAGGCCGCGGAAGGCAAGGCGGTGTTTTCGGAGAACTACCGCCAGCTGCATGGCGGTATTCCAATCCCTGCCACGCTTTCGATCGAGTTGGGTGCCCTTTTCGACAGCGCCCACAACGATGGAAGGATCGATTACGACTTCATCTCCGATTACCCCTTCGCAAAGCGCGCCGCCAGGCCGCTTGATTCCTTTGAAACCGAGGCCATCACTGCCTTTCGTGCCGATCCGAAGCTGAATCGATTTTCTCGGATGAATCGGCGCTGGTTCGGGAAATCCAGCTATCGCCTGGCTACCCCTGTCTACATGCGCAAAGCCTGCGTCACTTGCCATAACGCCCATCCCGATTCCCCCAAACGGGATTGGAAGGTGGGGGACGTACGCGGTATTCAGGAAGTTTCCGTGAAAGGGCTGGAAGTCAAAGGATTTGAGAAGTTCAGCTATCTGCTCGGGTATGTGGGTTTGCTGGGCATGGTTTCCGTGGGGGCAGCAGCCAGTTTTCAGCGTCAGGCTGCAGATCTCGAGCGCAGCAATCGTCGCCTCAAGGAGAGTAACGAACGGGAGACAGCGATGAGTGATCGCCTGCGCTCCCAGGTGAGTGAGCTCTCCCTGTTGGGAGAGGTGGTGGAAAACGCCACTTTTGGCGTGACGATTGCCGATATGCGCAGGGACGACACACCCCTGATTTATGTGAATGAGGCTTTCAGCGAGATCACGGGTTATCCAAAGGAGAGTGCCACTGGATACAACTGTCGCTTCCTGCGGGGGCCGGAAACGGACCCCGGCATCATTGCGGAGATTCGCCGGGCGCTGAGGGAAGGCAACCCTTACAACTGCGTGTTGCTCAACTACCGGATGGATGGCAGCACCTTCTGGAATCGACTCACGCTCTACCCAGTGGGGGGCATTCCGGGCCGTCCTGATTTCTATGTGGGTAACCAGGTGGATGTGACTTCCCTGCTGGAATCGGAGGCGCGCAGCCATTCGGCCCTGGCTGGCATGAGGGACCCTCTCCATGAGGCGATGCAGGCCACCAGGGAGGCGATGGCCTTCAGTCGTCAGTTGTTCAGCAAGCTTTCTGCGCGGGAGCTCCTCACCGAAGACCTGAAGAAGTTCTTTGAAGCGGAATTTGCCGCCCTCAACAAGCTGGAGGCCCATCTTGGCGATACGACCAACTTGCTGGATGGTTTCGATGGAAATTCGGAAGCCATTCTCTCCAGCGGCAGCAGTGCTGCCGATTCCTGATGTTCTCCAGGGAATTTCCCGTTACGGATCTGGCTCGCGATTCCAATCGCAGGGTTGTCAGCATCATGCTGCGGGCCGGAGCCATCGCAGCCGTTCTCGGTGCCCTGGGGATCTATGCCTGGGGGATCTTCATCTCCAACCGAGCCCTCTGGGCCCAGACAAGCGACATCCGAGCCGTAGCTTCTTCGCTTCTGCAGACGGACGGAACCGCAGAATCTCGCCAGAGGATGCTGCAGCTCTATCTCAGCGAACGGGTTGCCGGCGGTCTTGAATCGGTCAATGCTGTGCTGGTCGTGGATGGATCGGGCCGGATCGTGCTCAGTTCACGCCAGGCCTGGCGTTCCATATCGGTGGCCGACAGGATGCTGGCCCGTTCGGAGCTTGAAGATTCCCAGTTTGTTCAGATCGCCGAATGTTTCCGCGGCGCGGGTTCCAGCATGCTGCCTTGTTTTGATGACTATCGAGGTCTGTATCTGCCCTGGAGCTCTAGTTTCACCCAAGCCAGGCCGATTCAGATGTTTCGCCGTAGCGGTGGTCTGAGTAGGGAAGATTTTCTGCTGATTGTCAATTTTGATTCTTCCGGGATTTCCCCTTCCAGCCTGCTCGACCTCCTCTCCTCCCTGCTGGCCAGCTCCCTGATCACCCTGGGGTTGTTCATTCCGCTCACGCTTGCTCTTTACAGGGGCTTGTTGCCGGGATTGCAGCAGTTTGCCGAAACCGATGGACTCACCCTGCTGATGAATCGAACCGCCTTCATGGATGTGGCGGTGCAGTTGCTTGCCCAGGCGGAGTCGGAGGCGATGCCCTACGTGATGGTCATCATTGATATCGATCACTTCAAGACTGTGAACGACACCTTTGGTCACATGGCTGGTGACCACGTTCTGACCGAAGTTTCAGGGCAGTTGCGTCAGTGCCTGCGTTCTGAGGATCTGGTGGGCCGGCTCGGAGGGGAGGAGCTGGCCTTGCTGCTGGAATGTTCCTCCACCCAGGCCGAGCAGCTGCTGGAGCGGATCCGCTCCCAGGTGGAGAACTGTCGTCCCAGTCACCAGGGCAAGGAGATTTCTGTCAGTATCAGCATCGGAGCCGCGTCCACCGAGTATCTTGGTTACAACGTTGACTATCTTTATTCAGCAGCGGATCGTGCTCTGTACCGGGCCAAGCGTGATGGGCGAAATCGGGTCCGATGGTCGCTGAATCGCGACGAGGACGTTTCCCCGATTCGATGGTCGCCAGGAGACCTGTGGCGTCAGTCTTTCCAATCTTCTGCGACGGAAGGAGCCACCGATCCCGGCGGCTCCTGATCCCGCTGCTGCTTCCGTGTCTGGCGTTGCTGTTGAGCGGTTGTGACCGCAAGCAGACCCTCAGCCTCCCGATCTCTCCCGCGGCCGGGAATGAATACTTTTATCTGGCCCAACAGAAGGGATTCACGGCCGCCTTGGGACTGGAGCTCAAGCAGCCCGAATTCAGTGAGGGCACGGACGTGGTGGAGGCCTACATCCGAGAGCAAACACCGCTGGTTTCGCTCACCCTGGAAGAGGTGGAGCAGATCTGTGGGCAGGTGCCGGAGCGCTGCCCCACGATCGTGCTGGTGATCGACGAATCCAGGGGCGCCGATGTGCTGCTTGCTCGCCCCGGCATTGCGGGGATTGCCGAGCTCAGGGGCAAGGAGATCTCCCTTTCCCGCAGTTCCCATGGGCTGCTGTTGCTCGGCCGTGCTCTCGAGCATGAGGGTTTCGGGTTTTCACAGCTGAACCTTCGTCTGCTTTCCGGGGAGGGCCTGCTTGCCTCCATGGCCGATGGCACCTCGGCGGCGGCGGTGGTGAGCAATCCTGCCCACGTCCGTCGCCTGCGGGAGCTGGGGATGAAGCCCGTGCTGGACAGCAGTCGTTTTCCTCAGGAGATGTTCCGGGTGCTGGCGGTGGAGCCCGGGTATCTGCGCCAGAAGAGGTCCGCCGTTGAACGCCTCATCCTTGCCTGGCGCCAGGCCCACCGCTGGAGTCGCCTTCATCACGACCAGGCCTGTGCGGTGATGGCCACCCGTGCCGGTCACTCCCGGGAGCTGTTCATGGAGGAGGAAGAGGGGCTGCACTATCCGGCTCTGAATGCCCAGCGCAAGCTGCTCGCACGAGGTGGTGCCGTGGAAGTCTCCCTCTGGAGATCAAGGGATCTGTTGCAGGGATTGGGCCAGTTGCAGGCTGAAGCGCCTCTGCCTCGACTCGATCCCACCCTGGTGGAGGAAGTTCTGCGCCGGCATCCGGAACCGGCCCCGGCGGCGACCCCAAAGGCCGCCTCGGGCAAGCCACGTCAAACCCATTAGGCTCGGCGGAGAGATAAGGCGCACGGTGGAAGAAGCCAGGATTCCACAGGACGAGGCCAGCAGGCTGGCGGAACTTCGCAGTTTCGAGATTCTTGATAGCCCAACAGAAGCTTCGTACGACGATATATCCCATCTGATCTGCAGTATTGCCGGCACCAAAATTGGCATCATCAGCTTGGTGGATGAGAACCGTCAGTGGTTCAAATCCTGTATTGGACTCGATACTGACGAGGCTCGGGAAACCCCCCGCAGCATTTCCTTCTGCGCCCACACCATTCTTCAGCGCCAACCCCTGATCATTCCTGACGCGTTGGCGGATCCGCGCTTCCGGGATAACCCTCTCGTGACGGGCCCTCCCCATCTGCGTTTTTATGCGGGCTTCCCGCTTGTCTCGGTCAATGGGTTTGCGGTGGGCAGTCTGTGTGCCATTGATCTCTGCCCGCGAGAGCTTGGAGACGAGCAGATTCTCGCTCTCACTCGTCTGGCGAGACAGGTGATGATGCAGATGGAGCTGCGCCGGGAGTCCCTGCAGCTGCAGCGTCTGCGCCAGAAATATGAAGGGGTGAAGGAGCAATCACTCGTTCTCAATCCCGAGGCCTCCATGATGCCGTTGCCCCGAGTGGGGGCGCTGGATCAGTTGCTGAGTCGTGAGCAGATCATCCAGATGATGGATGTGATCTTCGGGATGGAGACCGACGCCTGCTTCACGCTGTTGCGATGCCAGTTCAAGGAATACGGTCGCGTCAGTGCGACGCTCGGTGGTCGGCTGGCGGAACATCTGATTGATGAAGGAGCCCGTCGACTCCTCAATGCCATTCCCCCGAATGCTTCAGCGGCTCGGTTTTCCGATTCCGAGTTCATCGTCCTGCTGCCCCATCTGGCGGATCCGGGTGTTGCCACCGCAATGGCGCAGCGATTGGTGGATCTGGTGGGGCAGCCTTTTCGGATCCAAGAGCACAAGCTTCCACTCACGGCAGCCATTGGGATAGCGCTGTGCAACGGCAATTACGACTCCACCGATGTGATGCTGACAGATGCCAGCATGGCGCAGCGAATTGCGAGCTTTGCCACTAAGAGTCAGTTCCGATTCATCGATTCTGAAACTCGCCGTCACGCCCAGGAAAGCTATGAATTGGAGGGCGACGTAAGGGATGCGATCCAGGCCCGCAACATTGCCCCGTTCTTTCAACCGCTCGTCGATCTGGTCAGCGGGGAGCCCCTGGGGTTTGAGGCTCTGGCCCGCTGGCAGCGGGGGTATGACCATTTCGTGGCGCCTTCCGTCTTCCTGCCGATTGCCAACGAGGCGGGGATCACCGGCGAACTCGATCTTCAGGTGATTGAGAAGGCTCTTGCTGCGGTTCCTTTGCTGGCAAGGGAGGTGCCGTTCCGCGCCATGTTGCTGAGCGTTAATCTTTCTGCGCAGCTGATGGAGGATCCTGCTCTCCGCCCAAGGTTTCTCAACCTGATCCGCAACAACCCGATGCCCCAGGGATGGCAGTTGCAGGTGGAAGTTGTGGAGGAGTCGATGCAGGGATCGGGGGCGGAGCTGGAGCAATTCCTTTATGAGTTGACCGAGATGAATGTACGCATTGCCATTGATGATTTTGGTACCGGTTATTCATCTCTCGGTCGACTTCACACTCTCCCCATCCATGGCTTCAAGATCGATCGTTGTTTTGTGGATCAGATCGATGATCGGAGCAATCCCAGCAACAAGCTGCTGAAGGCAATGTTGGTCCTCGCCAACGACCTGGGTCTGAGCACCACGGCCGAGGGCATTGAAACCGACGCCCAGCGCCAGTGGCTGCTGCATCAGGGGTTCCGCCATGGTCAGGGCTATCTGTTGGCCAAGCCGATGTCGCTTGTGGACGCCGCCGCCTACCTGCACCGGCTGCGACTGCTGCCTCCGGCCGTCAACAAGATGGACGGCCGGTTTCCGGCGCCGCGGCGCGGATGGCGCCAGCGCCTCAAGGGCCTGCTCCGCTGACCCCGTTATGGCGCAGTTTCCCCGGATCCCTGGTCGTGGCCCTTCCTCGCGGGCGATCCGCTGGTCGGCGTTGTTGTGTCTGCTTCTGGTGGCGCTGGGGGGGTGCGGTCGCAGTGGGCCCGGGGTCCCGTCCAGGTCTCGCCTGCGGGTGCTGACCACCGTGCTGCCGATGACCCTGTTCACCACGGCGGTGGCGGAGGGCTGTGCCGAGGTGGAGCCGTTGTTCCCGGTCACGGCCGATCCCCATGAGGCCCAGGCTTCCCCCGCCGACCTGGCGCGCCTGGCCCGGGCCGATGTGCTCGTGCGCAATGGTCTCGGGCTCGATGCGTCGGTGGACCGTTTCCTGGAGAACGCAGACCGGCGGCTGCGGGTGATCGATGCCGGCGGGCCCCTGCTGCCGCAGCTTTCCCGGGAAAGCGCCGCCGGACCGGTCAATCCCCATGTGTGGTTAGATCCGCTGCTGGCCGTTCGCCAGGTGGAGTTGATCCGCGACGGCCTGATTGCCGCCGACCCGCCCTGCCAGCAGCGTTATCGCGCCAATGCGGCCGCCTTCCGCTCCCGGTTGCTCGCCCTCGATGGCGAGCTGCGGCGGCAGCTGGCCCCCTACGCCGGCCGTCGCTTCGTGGTCTTCCACAGCATCGCTCCCTATTTTTCGGAGCGTTACCGGCTGCGTTCCGTGGCCCTGGTGCCTGGGCCGGAACAGGAACCCTCACCGGCCGACCTGCAGCGGGTGAGCCAGGTGGTGCGTGCCGAGGGCCTGAAGGCGCTGCTGGCTGAACCGCCCGGCTCCGCTGGTGCGCTGGCGGCTCTGGCCCGGGATCTGAAGGTGGAAGTGCTGATCTTTGACCCGCTCGAAATCAGCCCTGGGTCCGGCTCAGGCCTGCTCCCCGACTATTACCTCGAGACGATGCGGCGCAACGGCCGGCAGCTGGTGCGCTCCTTCGGGGGCACTGCCGCCGGTTGAGGGCGCGGCCGAACCGGGGCTGCCTGGGTAGGCTGAGCCGATGGCGGAAATGATTCTCGAGGTCAGCCATCTCAGCGTGCAGCGTGAGGCGCTGACGGTGGTCGATGACGTGAGCTTCTGCCTGGAAGCCGAATCCGACACCGCCCTGGTGGGCCCCAATGGGGCCGGCAAGAGCACCCTGGTAAAGGCGGTGCTGGGAATCCTGCCGCGAAGCAGCGGCCAGGTGCGTTTTCTGGGCCATGGGCTCGGCCCCCGCGGCCAGCTGCCGGCGGCGCTGCGCTCGCAGCTTGCCTATCTTCCCCAGTCGCTTGCCCTGCAGGGCCGTGTGCCGATCAGCGTCGCTGATTTCGTGGGGTTGGGCTGGGATCCAGCCGGACCCTCCCTCCCCTGGTGCGGCCGGGCTTCAAGGCAGGGGGCGGTGCAGCGCGCTCTCGCCAAGACGGCCACCACCGATCTGGCGGAGCGCCTGATCAGCGAGCTCTCCGGCGGCCAGCTGAAGCGGGTGCTGCTGGCCTTCTGTGTGGTGCGTCCGCGCCGCTTGCTGTTGCTCGATGAGGCCCAGGCCGGCCTCGATGCCGCGGCGGCGGAGCAGTTTCACAACCTGCTGTTTGATCTGCGTCGCAGTGAGGGCTGGACGATCCTGCAGGTTTCCCACGATCTGGAGATGGTGCGCCGCAGCTGCGATCGGGTGCTCTGCCTGAACCGCAACCTCCGCTGCGCCGGCTCCCCCGACCACGCCCTCAGCCCCTCCCAGCTGGAACGCCTCTACGGCCCGGGCTACGTGCCTTACCACCACCACCATCCCCACCACCGCCCGGCGGCCGAGCCCACCGACCGCTCCCTGCCCCGATGAGCGAAGCCACCCTGCTGGTGGATCTGCTGCAGCAGCCGTTCATGCAGCGGGCCCTGCTGGCCGGCCTGCTCACCGGCGCCATGGGCGGACTGCTCGGCAGTTTCGCCGTGCTGCGCCAGTTGTCGTTCTTCAGTGATGCGCTTGGCCATTCGGCCCTGCTGGGCCTCAGCCTCGGCATCGTGCTCGGCATTCCCCCCACCCTGGTGCTGATTCCGTTTGCGGTGCTGTTCGCCCTGGGGGTGAACCATCTGGTGGAGCGCAGCCGCCTGCCCGCCGACGCCCTGCTCAACATCGTCTACTCCTCGTCCCTTGCCCTGGCGGTGGTGGCCCTCAGCCTGGTCCCCGTCTACCGCGGTGGACTGCAGCAGCTGCTGTTCGGCGACATCCTCGGCGTCAGCTGGCTGGATGTGGGGTTGATCCTGCTGTTGCTGATCAGCACCTGTCTCTATCTGCTGCTCACCCTCCGCGCCCAGATGCTGTTGAGCCTCGACGAGCCCTTTGCGATTTCCCGTGGGGTGGCCGCCGGCACCCATCGGATGTTGTTCATCACCGTGCTGGCGGTGGTGGTTGCCCTTTCGATCAAGGCGGTGGGGGTGCTGCTGATCAGTGCCTTCGTGGTGATCCCCGCCTGTGCTTCCCGGCTGGTGAGCGGCCGCTTCCGCTCCTACATGCTGGTGGCCTCCGGCCTGGGGGCGGGCTGTGCCGTGCTCGGGCTGCTGGCCTCGGGCCTGCTCAACCTTCCCTCCGGTCCGAGCGTGGTCATCGTGCAGCTTCTTGGTTTCCTGCTGGCCCTGGCCGTTTCGGCTCCGAGGCGGCGGGCGGCCTGAGGGGCTGCCCGAAGCGGCTGGGCTGGCCGTAGAGCCAGCGCAGGCTGGCGAGATCCCGGGGGCTGAGTTCCAGCACCGGGACCGAACCGGGCACCGCCGCCATCGCATCGCCGGGTTGATCGCTGTGCCCCCACAGACCGAAGGCATGGCCCAGTTCATGCAGGGCCGTGGCCTGGATCGCCGCTTCCCGTTGGTCGGGGCTGATCAGCACCTCCACCAGGGGCTCCAGGCGCCAGACGCCCTGGCGCTCCACCTCCTGCAGTTGGAGCAGGGCGCGGCCGTGGCTGGCCCTCCTCCTGCCATCGCTCTCCAGCCGCAGCGGCGGCCGCTGGCGGCGAAGCCTCACCTGGGCGGCCTCCGGATCGGCCACCCGCTCGATCGGCAGCTGCCGGCGCCAGCGCGCCAGGGAAGCCTCCACGGCCCGTTGCCAGCGTTGTTCCCAGGGGGTCGGCTCCCGGCCGCTGGGCGTGGGTTGCACCCACACGCACCAGAGCGGCATCCGGGGCGGACCGGCTTCCGTGCTGGAGAGGCGATCGCGGTAGTCGGGGGCTGGTTCTGAGGGGGCTGGGGCTGCGTGGGCTGGGTCAGCGGGGGCGGGAGTTGCCGGGGCGAGCAATCCTGCGGCAAGGGGCGCGGGGCGACGGGCAGCCGCCATCCCACAGCCCGGAGGCGGTGGCGGCGGCAGGTCCATCAGCCGCCGAGGCCGACGCCGCGGGCCATCAGGGTGGCCAGCAGCGGAATCGAGGCGAAACCCACCAGTTCGATGTTGAGGATCCAGCGCAGGCGGTTGGCCAGGGCTTCGCTCACCTGGGGCAGTTCGCCCTTGCGCAGCGGGATCGCCCAGAGGATGTAGGTGATCGTGGGGTAGAGCGAAAGGCTCCCCACCGCCAGGAACAGGCCCACCTTCCACCAGAACACGGGGTTTTCCGTGTAGAAGCTGGTGCCCTGGCCGAAGTGCAGCACCCGGGCGAGGCCGCTGAGCAGCAGGGCCAGGGCGGCGATGCCGTACACCACATCAGTCACCACCATCAAGATGGCGTCCTTCCGGTCGGGATTCGGACGGATCAGGCGGCGCTCCAGCACCAGGGCTCCGAAGCAGAGCATGAAGCTGAGGTAATGCACATAGGCCACCGCCGCACTGGGCAGCACCTGGGAAGGGATCACGGCAAGGCCTGGCATGGAGGCGGGGACGGTCGGATCAGGGCTGACGGTAGCGACCCGGGCTGCGGGCAGAGGCCGGCGCTGCCGGGAAGGAGGGGAAAGTGGAAAGACGAAGAGAATGTGGAGGTTGGAAACTAAGTGGAAATCAGCACCGAATCGAAAGCTTTTCTGGAGCATTCATGAAGCTCTCACTGAAAAGATTGATTTTCAAAAGATTTGGAAAATGCTTGCGGAAATCGGGATATTGAAGCCTTTCTATGGGTTTTCGAAAATGGCGCAAATAACCCTAGTTTCGAATGAGTGATTTACGGTTCCATGGCCAGTTCCTTGAGCGCCTTTCTGGGCGAAATTGGCCGACACCAGTTGCTTACGCCCGAGCAGGAGCTCACCCTGGGCCGCAAGGTTCAGGCCATGGTGGCCCTGCAGGAGCGCTGCTCGCTTGCCGGTGGCAGCGGGCCGGCCTGCGATTACGACGAGCTGGAGCGCCGCACCATGCGCAATGGGGAGCGGGCCAAGCAGCAGATGATCACGGCCAATCTGCGGCTGGTGGTGAATCTGGCCAAGCGCTATCAGGGCAAGGGTCTCGACCTGCTGGACCTGATTCAGGAAGGCACGATCGGCCTCACCCGGGCGGTGGAGAAATTTGATCCCACCCGCGGCCATCGTTTCAGTACATATGCCTATTGGTGGATTCGTCAGGGCCTCAATCGTGCCCTTTCCACCCAGAGCCGCACGATCCGGATTCCGGTGAATGTGAATGAAAAGCTCACCCGGCTGCGGGCGGCGAAGGCCCGTCACCTGCAGGCCCACGGGCATGGTGCTTCGCCCGCGGAACTGGCTGATGCCCTGGCGTTGCCGCTCCAGGAGGTGGAGGAGCTGCTGGGTTGTGAGCTGCGCAGTGTCACCGTCAGCCTGCAGGGGGCGGTTCGCTCCAAGGCCGATCCCTCCGAGCTGGTGGACGTGCTGCCCAGCAACGAGCCGGCCCCGATGGAGCGGGCCGAGCAGGCCGAGCGCACGGCCTCGGTATGGACCCTGCTCGAGCGGGCCAATCTCACCCCGAAGGAGCGCACCGTGGTGATGCTGCGCTTCGGGCTGGATGGCAGCCATGAGTGGCGCACCCTGGCCGAGGTGGCGCGCCAGCTGGCCTGCAGCCGCGAGTACTGCCGTCAGGTGGTGCAGCGGGCCCTGCGCAAGTTGCGCAAGGCGGGCATCGAAAGCGGTCTGGTGGACGGTTGACCCTCCCGTTCGTAGGGAGATCCGGCCCTGGTGAGGGGCCGAACCCCTTCCCAGGATGGGCTGGTCAATCGACAGAACACGCCATGTCCGCTGCCCAGACCGCTGCGGGCCCTTCCGCCCACGAAACCCTTGACCCCCAAGTGATCGAGCGCCCCCTCGTCGATGAGGGAGTGCTGCAGCGCCTGCTGCGGCGTGCGGGCCGCACCCTCGCCCGCCCCGCGCTCGAGTGCTTCGAGATGCTCCTCGATGGGGAAACGCCTCCCCAGGCGCGGCTCACCGTGCTGGCGGCCCTCACCTATCTGCTGCTGCCGATTGATCTGATCCCGGACTTCCTCCCGGTGGCTGGCTTCGGTGACGACATGGTGGCGCTCACCGCTCTGCTGGGGCTGTGCAGCCGCCACCTCACGCCCGCCATCAAGTTGCGGGCACAGCGCAGACTGGACCGGTGGTTCCCAGCGGCCCGGTAAGGCCCGCCTCTGATGCCGTCCCTCAGCACCGAGCAGCTCCAGGACCTTCAGGCCTTCCTGAAGGACTGGTTGCGCCACACAGGCCGCACCCAGGCCGACCTGCGCCGGGCGCTGAGGGCCAGCTCGATCCGGATGCCGGTGCTGATCGAGGAACTGCACCGCATCCATGCCCACCAGGGGCTGGCCGGTCTGGCCGAGCGGCTCTGCGGCATCGAAGAGCTCTGGCAGGGGGAGGACGATGGCCAGGCAGATGGCTTTGCCTCCGCCTCGCTGGAGGACTCCCTCGGTCAGCTGGATCTGCTGCTCGAAGAGATTCGTCAGGGCCAGCAGGTCTAGTCCCCCGGCACCGGCCGGAACCCCTAACCTCCCCGCAGGTTTTCCTCTGAACTCCACTTTTCCCCCATGCTCTCCCCCCTGTCGACCTCCGCCCTCCTTTGCATTCCGCAGGCGGGGCTTCCGCAGGCGGGACTCCTGAAGCGCTGCTTCGGCCTGGGGATGGGCCTGGCGATCGCCCTGCCGCTGCTGGGCCTGCCGGCCCGCGCCCAGGTGGAATCGTTCCTGCTCAAGCCCGGCAGCAAGGTGGGCAGGGAAACCAGGATCGAAGCCACCAACTGCCAGACGGCGGCCGACGGCACGATCACCTGTGACACCAAGGTCATGAATGAGCCCGGCTATCTGCCGGCCAAGCCCCAGTACCAGCCCTTCAAGAACTGATGCGCCGCCTGGCCCAGTTCTTCGACGACCAACGCTTCCTGCGCTTCAGCGACCGGGCCGAACTGCAGCTGATCAAGCTGCTGGGGCTGGTGTTGATCGTGGTGATGGTGGTGGCTTCGCTGCAGCTGGCCGCCGGGTTGGTGGTGAGTCTGGTGCTGCCGGGTCCGGCGTGGGTGGGCGATCGCCTCATCGGGCTGCTCGGCGACCTGCTCAACCTGTTGATCGGTCTTGAGGTGCTGCAGAACATCACCTCCTATCTGCGCAAGCGCGTGGTGCAGATCGAACTGGTGCTGGTCACGGCGATGACGGCGCTGGCCCGCAAGGTGATCGTGTTGCCAGGCGGTGCGGAGAGCAAGCCGCAGTTGCTGATCGGTCTGGGTGTGGCCGTGCTCAGTCTGGCTCTGGCTTACTGGCTGGTGCGCCAGCCGGGGGAGCAGACCAGAACAGCGCCAGCCAGATCGTTCCCGGAGCAGGATCCGTCTGCTCCACCCGATGGCGCCGTCCTGCCCCGATCAGAAGAGCATCCCCACGGTTGAGTTCGATCGGCTGCTCGCTGTCCTCGAAGCGCAGCCGGGCACTGCCCTGGAGCAGGGTCACCCATTCATGCTCCTGCTGGTCGTACCAGAAGCCTTCCGGACTTGCGGCATCGCAGGAATGGATTCGTTCCAGCCGCAGTTGGGGGGTATCCAACAGAACGCTGATGCGTTCCTCCCCGGCGGGCGGAGTTTCTTCCCCCAGCAGGTTGATGTCGCCGTGGGCCGGTGCCTCGCGCTCCCCCCAGCGCCGGCCGATCTCGAACCCCTGGAGCCGTGCCAGCTCCACCACCTGGCCGTGGTGGCTGCAGGCACTCAGCGCCTGCCGCAGAGGCGGGTCGGCGTGAATCCGGTCCACAAAGGCCTGGAGTTGCTCCACTTTGTGGAGAAACCGTTGCAGATCGGCTTCGGCCATGGAGGGGAACGGGGGGCGCTACACCAAGTCCTTGATCATCCGCCAGCGCACGAACAGGCAGCCGGCGTAGATCGCCTCCTCTTCGGCCTCCACCTGCCAGCCCCGGCGCAGCAGCAGGGGGCGTGAAAGCTGGCTGGCCTCGGTGCGCAGCTTCGAGCATCCGCTCCGCCGGGCATGCTCCTCCAGGGAGTCCAGCAAGGCGGTGGCATGGCCCCGACGGCAGGCGCGGCCCCGTGAATAAAGAAGCGAAAGGCGATCGATCGGATTGAGCAGAGCAAACGCCTCAATGATCCGGGGCTGATCGGGCAGGTAGCTCACCAGTCCGTAGCCACTGGCAAGTTCCCGCCGCAGCCAAGGATCCCGCTGCGCATGGTTGGCCCATGCCTCAATCTGTGGGCCGCTGTAGAGACCCTGGGCCTGGCTGATCACCGCATCGCGATACACCAGGGCGACTTCCTCGAAATCATCGGCTTGCATCTGTCTGAGTGAGTGCATCGTCACACTCTCGGAGGAGTGGATTGTGGCCGATGGACTTGGCAGGTGCTGCTTCTGGTGTATCTTTTGATTGGAAATCAGTTGCATACCCAGGAGCTTCCGGGTGTGAGGCCTGATCTTTCGCCAATCCTCATCACTCCCCTCTCACCCATGCTCACAGGATCGGAATTGCTGGCCAAGGTCAAGGAGCTTGGCGATGTCGGCAAATCGGAGATCGTTCGCGCCTGTGGTTACGTATCCACCAAGAAGGATGGTGGCGAGCGTCTGAACTTCACTGCCTTTTATGAGGCTCTCCTGGAGGCCAAGGGGGTGGAGCTCGGTGCCTCCGGCAAGGTGGGCAAGGGCGGTCGCAAGCTCAGCTATGTGGCCACGGTGCAGGGCAATGGCAACCTGCTGATCGGCAAGGCCTACACGGCGCTTCTGGATCTGAAGCCGGGCGATGAGTTCGAGATCAAGTTGGGCCGCAAGCAGATCCGCCTGATCCCCGCTGGTGCCTCCGAAGAGGACGAAGACTGATCTTCTCGCCTCCTGCTCCTTGCTTCAGGCCGGGTGTTTCGCTCCCGGCCTTTTTTTATGCGCTGGATGCATGGACGGCTGGAAGGTCGAGCCGACTTCCCATCGCCGCCACCAGTTCGGCGTAATCGGCGGGGGTGCAGGAGAGAAGAATGATCTGGGTTCCCCGTTCACTGCCGCGGCGAATCATTCTCCGCACCCCTTCCAGCCGCTCCGGATCGGAGGCGGTGAAGGCATCGTCGAAGATCAGCGGCAGAACATCGTCATAGGCAGGTTTCAGCACTTCCGCGATCGCCAGCCTCAGGGCTCCGCTGAGCTGCTCCCGCATGCCGCCACTCAGTTGTTCGAAGGCAAAGCTTTCTTCCCCCTCCCGTAGGCGCAGATCGGCAAAGCCCTGGCGAGGATCGAAGTTCAGGGTGGGAAGAAAGAAACTGCCCTGCTGGTCGGTGGCCCATCCCGGCAGGTCGAGGTCCTGCAGATAGGAGGTGATCGCTTCCGCCAGGGGTTCGCTGTAGCGGTGGGAGAGGTCGCTGCGCATCTCTTCAAACAGGCGAGCCAGCAGCTGCAGGGCCTCCGCCTGTTCCTCCTCCGCCCTGCGTTCCGCCCTGGCCTGTTCCCAGGCCACCAGGCGCTGTTCCTGCTCGGCGGCGGGATCGCCACTGCCGAGGCTGAGGCAGCGTTCCTCGTTCTGGCCGCGGCGGCTGAGCAGCTGCTCCTTTTCCTGTTCCAGCCGGCGTTGCTGTTGTTCGAGGGATGCCTCCGGCTGGTCTGCCTGCAGCGCCGCCAGGGCCTGTTGCCTGGCCTCCAGGGACGCCTGGGCCTCTGCCAGTTGCACTGTCAGATCGATCCGCCGTCCGTGGCTCTCCTCCAGGGCCTGGCGGCGTTGCTCGAGGGTCTGGCTGGAGCCGCTCAGCTGCTGCAGGAGGGCCTGCTCCCTTTCCAGGGTCTCGAGCCCCTGCCGGCGGCGCCTTTCCAGCCCCTGCAGTTCCGCTTCGAGCCGCTCCTGCTCCTCCCGTTGCCCGCGCTCCTCGTGCCGCAGCCGTTCCAGCTCCCCCTCCAGCTGCTCGGGCCCGGGGGCAGGCTCGGGAAAGGAATCCGCGGTGGCGCTGGCGCTGGAGGTGGCGCTGGCGGTGGCGCTGGGGGTGGCGGCCAGGGCCTCCTGCAGCCGCTGCCGGCGCGGCGCCAGGGCGGCGATCTGCTGTTCGAGCCGGGCCCAGGGGATCGTGGTGGCGGCCTGGCGCAAATTGGCCAGCTCCGCCTCGAGGCCTTGGCGGCGGCTGGCGATCGCCTCGGCGGCGGCGCTGTTTTCCACCCCCAGCTTCGTCAGCAGCTCCTCCAGCCGCTGCCGGCAGAGGTCGCGCCTGCGGCGCGCTTCCCCCACCGCCTCGCCGCCGCCGGGGCTGATCCGCAGGCGCACCCCTGAGCCCACCTCCAGCAGGGCGCCATCGGCCAGCTGGCGGCTCTCGCCAGGGGCGAGGGGCCTGCCCTCCAGCCGCACCGGCTGGTCGCTTTCCAGCAGCTGCACGGCGGTGGCCATGGCCTGCAGACGGGTTTCGGCCTG
This sequence comes from Cyanobacteriota bacterium, assembly GCA_046342815.1. Taxonomy (GTDB): domain Bacteria; phylum Cyanobacteriota; class Cyanobacteriia; order PCC-6307; family Cyanobiaceae; genus Cyanobium. Next base: position 12,953 of record JBKDOV010000021.1, on the reverse strand, counting down.
GAGCCACTCCTGCTCGGCGGTGCGCAGTGCGTTCACCTCGGCGGGGCTGATCGGCGCCAGGGCGGCCAGGGCCTGCTTGACGCCGGTGGCCTGCTGCTGGAGCCGTTCGAACTGCTGGCGATGCTCCGCCAGCTGACGGGCCTCCCGTTCGAGCTGGTGCAGATCCAGTTGCCACTGCAGTTGCTCCAGGGCCTGCTGCCGGTGTTGTTGTTCCGTGGTGAGCTGCCGGCGCCGCTCCTGGCGACTCTGCAGCTGCTGCTCCAGGGTCCCCAGCTCCTGGCGCTGGGCGCCTGCCCGGGCCTGCTGCTGCTGCTGCTCCTGCCGCTGGCGTTCGATCTGGGCCTCCAGATCGTCGAGCTGGCGGCAGACCTGGCGCAGGCCCTCCAACCGCTGGCGTTGTTGTTCGGCCTCGGCCTGCAACGGGCGTCGTTCGTCCTGCCGCTGCCGCTGGCGTTCCAGGGCCGGACGTTCCAGCCGTTCGATCGTCTCGAGGCGCTCGCCGATCTCCCGCAGCTCCTCCATCGCCTGTTCAAGATCCCGCTGGCGCTGGCGGGCCTTCTCCAGCTCCTCGTGGGCCGTTTCCTCCCGCTGCCGCGCCAGGGCCAGGGGAGAGCCGGCCCGCACCCTGCCGGTGGCGGTGAACAGCGGTTCAAGCCGTTGGCGCAGCTGCTCGATCACCTGGCGGTCGAGGGGAGATTCCAGGGCGGAACCGCTGCCCCGCCGCTGGAGCTGTTCCACCAGCCTGGTCAGGTCGTAGCTCTCCGCCGGACCTTCGAACAAGTTGGCGCCCGCTTCCCCCTGCCGCACCCAGAGATGGGCCCAGCGCTCCGGCAGCTGGCCGATGCGGCGACCCTCCACCAGCTTCTCCATCCCCAGCAGGCCGGCCAGGTGCTCTTCGGCGGCGGGGCCGCTGAGGGCCACATCGTGGCCATCGCTGAGCTGGCAGGTGCCGCTGGCGCCGGCGAAGCGTTTGCGCAGCCGCCACTGCCGGCCGGCGGCCTCGAATTCGATCGCCACCTCCGGCAGGCCCGCATGGCGCCGCGACCGCAGTTCCTCCACCCCCCTGCCGCTGGCATTGGCCTTCAGGAAAAGGCCCTTGTGGAGGGCTTCCACCAGGGTGCTCTTGCCCGATTCGTTGGCGCCGCCGATCAGGGTGAGCCGGGGATCGAAGCGCAGGTCCAGCTGGCGATGCTGGCGCACGTGGCGCAGGCTGACGGAGAGCAGTCGCATCGTTCAGTCCACCCCGTCCATCAGGCCGCCTCGCGCACCAGTCGGTGCAGTGCCACCAGGGCCTGGCGCAGCACCGTGGCTTCGCTGAGGCCATCGCTGATGCCGTCGCCATCGGCATCCCGATCCCGATGCTGGTCGCTGAGGATCAGTTGTTCCTGCAGCCGCAGGGCCACGCGGGCGACCAGCGGGTCGCCGGGACGCTCCGTGAGGGCGGCCAGTTCGGCGGGGGCAGGCATCAGGGCGCAACCGCCGCGCAGCTTCAGCCGCAGCAGCTGGGCCCGGAGCCGTTCCAGCAGTTGCTGGAGCCGTTCCTGCCCCGAAAGGCTCAGGCTCCCCTCCAGTTCGAGCAGCAGCAGATCGCTGCCCACCCGTTCGCCCAGCAGCGCATCGATCTGCTGCTCCAGGCGCGGCAGATCTTCCTCGTTGCGGCAGTGGAAGCGCAGGGGATGCCAGCGGATCTGGCCCGTGGCCAGCGGGGTGACGCTCGGGGGACTGCCCCGTTCCACCGAAACCTGCAGCACCTTGCCGGCGCGGTAGTCGTCGCTGCGGGGAAACCGATCCGGCTCCGGCGTGCCGCTGTACCAGACGGAGGGGCCCACCTGCTGCAGTCCGTGCCAGTCGCCGAGGGCGACGTAGTCGACCTCCGCCAGCCAGTCGGCCTCCAGCCGCAGCCGGTTGCCGGCGCCGGCCTGGGCGTTGACCCTGGCGCCGCGGGGGGAGGGGTGGGCGCTGGCGAGCGGGTCGAGATCCCCGGGCCTGAAGTCCTGCACCGCCCCGTGGGCGAGCACGATCCGGGCCTTGCCGGCCGGCAGTTCGCTCCAGGCGAGCTGCTGCAGCCAGGCGCAGGGGTCGGCGCTGTCGATGCGCCGCAGCAGGGGGCAGGGCAGCACCACCGCCTCGGCCAGTTCCACCGGCTTGCGCTCCAGCAGCAGCTGGAGGTTGGGCGCACGCCGCTCCCGTTCGGCCCGGAAGGCTTCGCTGTGCCAGACGCTGCCGGGGGCTCCGTGGTCGTGGTTGCCGGGAATCACCAGCACCGGCAGCTCCAGCCTGCCGATGGCGGCGCAGACGGCGCTGACATCGCTGCGGGCCGGGGTGGGGGAATCGAACAGATCCCCTGCCACCACAAGGAAGGAGGCACCAGCGGCCGTGGCGCCGATCCGTTCGATCGCCTCGAGCCGCACCTGGCGCAGCCGCGAACGTTTGTCGGGATCGGTGACGCGGGCGTAGGGCTTGCCGATCTGCCAGTCGGCCGTGTGCAGGAATGTGGGCATCGGCGAGGCGTCCACCGGCGCTGCCCCTGTTTAGCGCCTCGGCGTCCCGGCCTCCAGGGGGCGGCTGTTCTCTCTGCTGCTGCGCTTTCTGCTGCGCTAGAGGTTGGAAAAGGAAAGGGGGGCCCGATGGTGCTGCGCAGGCTGGTGGCGATCGTGCTGGGGGTCGGGCTGGTGCTGGCCCTGGTCTGGCCGGGCCCGGCATGGGGCCTGGAGAGCGCCCCCGACGGCCAGAAGCTGTTCCAGAACCACTGCGTCGGTTGCCATGTCAACGGCGGCAACATCCTGCGCAGGGGCAAGACCCTGAAGCTGGCGGCGTTACGCCGCAATGGCATCGAAGGACCGGAGGCGGTGGCCCGGATCGCCGCCGCCGGCCAGGGCCAGATGGGTGGCTATGCCGCCGTGCTGGGCGCCGGCGGCCCGGAAGCGGTGGGGAACTGGGTGTGGCAGCAGGCTCTGGCTGAATGGCCCAGGCCCTGAGCAAATATTACGTTTTTCTGAGAAAGTCATGTTTCTGGGGCGGTCCTAGTTCACGCCTGGGAAGTTGTGCCACGGCAGCCAGTGTCCATCGGCCTGTGCTGTAGCCGTTGTTGCTATCTAGACAGGCCTTGGTGTGAGAACCAACCCCCCATGACTTCCAGCATTCGCAAGGCTCTGCTTCGCGGTGTCGGCTTCGCCGCCGCCAGCGGCGCGCTGATCTCCGGCCCCGTGTTCGCCGCTGAGTCCGCCATCAAGGCTGCTCCTTCCCAGGCCGCTGCCCTCGAGATCCCTGCCGCTGAGCAGCAGATCTCCCAGGCCGCTCCTGAAGTGGCTCAGGGCTACGGCACCCCCGTGGTGGCCGAAGTGATCGAGGTTGACGACCAGGCCGAAGGTTTCTACGTGACCATCGGCGGCGGCTTCTCCGACGCTTCTGACATGTCGTATCGCACCAGCGATATCGGCTTCACCAACTTCAATGGTGACCTCGAGTTCGGCGGCGGCTTCTCCGGCGACGTGGGCATCGGCTACGACTTCGGTGCCATCCGTACGGAACTGACCTACGTCTACAGCCGCGGCAGCGTCAACGGCATCAGCGCCAGCGCCAACAACATCTACGGCGTCTTCGACACCGGCACCGCCCAGACCAACTCGGTCTCCGGCATCATCAACAAGAATGATGTCATGGGTAGCGTCTACCTCGACATCCCCACCGGCACCCGCTTCGTGCCTTACATCGGTGGTGGTATCGGCTACACCAACATCAGCACCCCCAGCTTCACCGCTGGTGGCTACCGCACCGCCAGCGCCAACAAGGGCCTGCTGGGCTGGCAGGGCAAGGTGGGTGTGAGCTACGTCGCCTCCTACAACGTCGACGTCTACGCCGAAGGCGTGTACCAGGGCGCCAGCAGCTTCTACACCGGCGACGTGCACTACGGCTCCTACAACAGCTGGGGTGCCAAGGCCGGTTTCCGCTACCGCTTCGGCACCCGCGAAGAAGTGGTGGTGGTCGAGCCCGCTCCCGCTCCCGCTCCCGCTCCCGAGCCCGCCCCCATGCCCGCTCCCGAGCCCGCCCCCATGCCTGCTCCCGAGCCCATCCGCGGCCTCTGGTGATCCTTCCCTCGGGACGGCTTCGGCCGTCCCCACGGGATTCCCGGGGCGGGTTTTTCCCGCCCCTTTTTCATGCCTTCCGGTGGAGATCTCTTCCGGTGAGAGCAGCGGTCAGAAGGCCTGGATCCAGGGGTACACCTGGAGCGCGGTCCAGATGCCGTTGCGCCAGTAGACGTCGTTGTGGAGAAGGCTCTCCACGGTTTCCTTGTTTTCGGCTTCGAAGATGCCGAACACGTGACTGCTGTTCTCGGTGGGCCCCAGGGTGATCAGGGTGCCTGCCTCCTTGAGCTGCCGCAGGCGCTCGAGGTGTTCTTCCCGGAACGGTGTGCGTTTTTCAAGGGCGTTTTCGCAGTAGGAGCCCCAGAGCACGAAACGCATCGTCAGGTTGCGCAACAGGGTGGTCAGCCTAGGGGTCAACGTCGGCTGCCTAAAGTCCACCTCCTTTGCCGTCGCCGGGGTTGGCCACTGCCCGTTATCGCCCCCCGATCGATGGGCTCCGGGCCGTGGCGGTGCTGGCGGTGATCGTCAACCATCTGCGCTCCTCCCTGCTGCCGGGGGGGTATCTGGGCGTGGATGTCTTCTTCGTGATCTCGGGGTTCGTGATCACCAGCTCCCTGGCCTCCCAGCCGCCCGGCAGGGGGCTCGGTGGTTTCCTGCTCGATTTCTATGCGCGCCGGATCCGGCGGTTGTTGCCGGCGCTGCTCACCTGCGTGCTGATCACGGCGCCGTTGCTGTGTCTGGTGGATCCCCATCCCCGCGCCACGCTCGATACCGGCATGGCAGCGCTGTTCGGGGCCTCCAACCTGGTGCTGCTGCACCAGGCCACCGATTACTTCGCCCGTGCTTCCCAGTACAACGGCTTTCTGCACACCTGGTCGCTCGGTGTGGAGGAGCAGTTCTACTTTCTCTATCCGCTGCTGCTCTGGTTCACCGGCTTCGCCCGGGGCAGCGGCTCGGGCAGCCGCAGGCTGCTTTTCTGGCTGCTGCCGGCCTGCGCGGCCTCACTGGGGCTGTTCGTGGTGCTGGCCCGCCACCACCATCCCGGCGCCTATTTCCTGATGCCCAGCCGCTTCTGGGAGCTCGGGGCGGGGGGACTGCTGGTGCCGCTGGTGCAGGCCCTGGAGCAGTCTCCGGCCGGCGGCGCGGCCCGCGGCTGGCTGAACAGCCATTGGCCGGCTGCCCTTTCGGCCGTGGTGGCGCTGGCCCTGCCGGCCTGTTTCCTGATCCCGCAGCAGCGGGAGCTGGAGGCCACGTTGCTGGTGGTCGGTCTGAGTGTCGCCCTGTTGGCCCTCATGTTGACCCGCAGCCATGACCCTGTGGCCAGGCTGCTGGCGAGCCGCTGGCCGGTGCGGATCGGCCTGCTCTCCTATTCGCTCTACCTGTGGCACTGGAGCGTGCTCAGCCTGAGCCGCTGGACGATCGGGGTATCGCTCCGGACCCTGCCGCTGCAGGCGCTGCTGCTGGTGCTGCTGGCCACGGCCTCCTACCGCTGGGTGGAGCAACCGTTGCGGCGGGCCCGCTGGTCGGAGGGCAGCGGGCGCACGATCGTCTACGGCCTGTTGGCCTCCCTGGGTGGCACGGCCCTGCTCTGGGCCCTGAAAGGTCCCCTGCACCAACGTCTCTATCTCGGTTCGGAGCGGTCACGCAACCAGCGGGACCGGGAATGGCGGGCCCTGGCGATCGCCGGCACCACGATCACGCCAGGCGCCTGCTCCACCGACGACCTCGACGACGAGACCCTGCGCAGCCCGGAGCGGTTCCGGCTCCATGTGCGCACCTGTTCCGCCGAACCGCCGGGGCGCCCGGTTCCCCACCTGTTCGTGGTGGGGGACAGCCATGCGATGGCCTTCGCGCCGGTGGCGGAGTACCTGCTGCGCACGGGCCGCTATGGCATCGGCCTGCTGGGCCGGCCGAGCTGCCCCTTCCCCGATACTCGTTACGGCCACCTGGCCCGCCACTGCTCCACCTTTCAGCAGCGCACCGAGCAGGAGCTGCTGCGCCATGGCCGGCCGGGCGATGTGGTGGTGGTGGTGGGTTATCACCTCAGCCACCTCGGCGATAGTCAGCGGCTCGTCGATACGCGCAACAACTTCCGGGGGGCCGATGGCCTGCCCCTGCTGGGGGGCGAAGCCAAGCAGGCGGCCTATGTGGGGGCATTGAACCGCTTTGCCCGGCAGGCCGCCGCCCGGGGCCTGACCACGGTGCTGATCGGGGCGACGCCGCGCCATCCCGATGCCCTGAGCTGCCGCCCGGAGTGGTTCAACCTTCAGAACGACGGCCACTGCGAGCGGGAGGTGCAGCAGGAACTGGCCCATGCCCGGGCGCTCAATGCGGCGCTGCGGGCGGGGCTGGACCCCGTGGTGCGCTTCCTCGACCCGGTGCCGGTGTTGTGTGGCACAGGCAGGGGCTGCGAAAACCGCCGGGTGCTCGAGCTTCTGCGGGACACCGACCACCTCTCCACCTATGGGGCCCGCCAGCTGCTCGCCCCGCTGCAGGCCCTGCTGCCGACGCCCCAGCCTCAGGGCAGCGAATCGCGGCGCAGGTGAACCCGGATCAGCTTTTCATCCATCAGTCCTTCCCGGGCATAGGGCGTCTCGTTGCAGCGCCGGAACACCTCGATCAACAGTTCGGGCGGGAAGACCTGACCGCTGGCGGCGGCCAGCTCGCTCACATCCTGGGCGGTCTGCACCCAGTTGAGCTGTTCGCGCAGCTCCGTTTCTGCCTGGATGCGGGCGAGAAAGGTGTAGAGCTGGTCGAGCGGCTCGCGATTCTGGGGGGCTTCGAGATCCATGCCGCAGAAAAAAGGCTCGCGCTGGTCATAGCCAAGTCTGTCGGGGCGGACAACATGGGGGCATCCGTGGGCCCGTTGTGCTGCGTTCCTTCCGCCTGATCCTGGTGCTGCTGCTCTGCAACGGTGCTGCCCTCGGGAGGCCCCTGACTCCGGAGGCGTTGTCGCCGCAGGCGGCCCAGGCATGGGTGGGCGTCTGGGCGCTGAGCGACCAGGCCCAGCAGCTGGTCAACCTGCGGTTGGAAGCCGATGGCACGGCCTCCACCGCCAGCGGCGCCCGCAGCAACCAACTGCCCCTGGTCACCGAGCCGCTCACAGAGCCGCTCAACGAGACGCTCACCGCCGCTGATCTGCTGGAGCGGGGCCAGTGGCGGTTGCGGCAGGGGGGCGGCGTGGAGGTGGAGTACACCAGTGGCTGGACCGACGTGATCGTGCCGCGCTCCGGCGCTCTGGTGCAGCGCTCCTGGATGCCCGGAGCCGACCGGGGCGAAGCCCCCAGCCATGAGGGCCCGGCGCTGCGGCTGCGGGGCGGACAGGCCGAAGCGGTGGGGGTCTACCGGATCATGCCGCTGCAGGCGGAGGAGGCTCCTTGGTTGCTGAGCCTGCTTTCCAGCGGGCGGGCGTTCAACACCCGGGATCGGCAGGCCGCGGGCCAGTGGCGGCTGGCGGGCCAGCGGGTGCAGATCGAGTGGAGCAGTGGCTGGGGCACACGGCTGCTGGCCCGCCCCGGTGGGCCCCATCCGGCCGAACTGTGGGCACCCGGGGCGCTCCGCAGCGGTGCGCCCAGCAGCCGGCCCCTGAGCCAGCGGCTCTGAATCGGGCCAGACCCGCTCTGATTCAGAGATCGAGGCCGTGGCGCAGCTCGGTGCAGAAGGCGCCGGCGGCGGCGGCCACATCGGCCCCCTGGGCATGGGCTTCGGCCATCACCCGCACCAGGGCGCTGCCCACGATCGCGCCGTCGGCGCCCCACTGCTTCACCTGCCGGGCCTGGTCGGGGCCGGAGATGCCGAAGCCCACGGCCACCGGCGTGGGGCCCTGTTGCCGCAGCTGCTGCACCAGCGGTTGCACCCGCTCGCCGAGGGCGCTGCGAACGCCGGTGACGCCGGTGACGCTCACCAGGTAGGTGAAGCCACGGCTGGCCGCATGGATGCGGGCCATCCTTTCGGCGGGGGTGGTGGGGGCCACCAGCAGCACCAGATCCAGCCCGGCGGCGGCGGCGATCGGGGAGAGCTTCTCGGCTTCCTCCAGGGGCAGGTCGGGCACCACCAGGCCGGCGGCACCGGCGGCGGCGGCTTCCTCGCAGAAGCGCTCCATGCCCCGGTTGAGCAGGGGATTGCTGTAGGTGAACAGCACCACGGGGATGGTGAGCTGGCCGCGCAGCTGGCTGAGCAGCTCGAGCACGGTGCCGGGGGTTGTGCCGGCGGCCAGGGCCCGGCTGGCGGCGGCCTGGATCACCGGCCCATCGGCGAGGGGATCGCTGTAGGGAATGCCGAGCTCGATCAGGTCGGCTCCGGCGGCCTGCAGGGCCAGCAGGGTGGCGCCGGTGATGGCGGGATCGGGATCGCCTGCCATCAGGAAGGGCATCAGCGCACAGCGACCCTGCTGCCGCAGGGTGGTGAACCGCTGCTGGATCGGCGTGGGACTGGCGAGGGTGGCGGCGCTCATCGAGCCGGAGGGTCGGGCGGTGGAGCTGAGCCTATGGGGTCGGCGGATCGCCGGGGCCCAGCTGGCCCACCTCCCGCAGCAACTGTTCCTGTTCGGCGGGGCTGAGGGAGTCGAAACGGGCCTGCAGAGCTTCGTCGGCGATGGCGTCGAAGACGGAGCGGTACTGGCGCCGTTGCTCCATGTAGGTCATCTTCCCGGTCACGACCCGGAGCAGGTAGCTGGCGGTCCAGCCGATCACGATCACCATCAGCAGCGCCGATGCGGCGATGCCGGGCGAGAAGCCGTCCATGCCGCTGGCCTGGAAACCCCAGTAGCCGCCGGCCCCGAGGCCGAGCACAAGGAGCCCCAGCAGGATCGCCTGACCGCGTGTCACGCCCGGGCCCCGCCCTGGCCGGCCATGCGCAGGTTGAGGAAGGGGGCGAAAAGGATCAGGCCGGGGAAGAAGAGGAACACCAGGCCGTAAACAAACGTGCGCTCGATCTTGCCCATCACCGTCCAGCGGCGGTTCATCCACCAGAACAGAGCCAGGGGCACCACCACCAGATAGGTGAAGCCGATGACTCCGTAAAGCCCCAGCACCAGCAGGGTTTCACGGCCGATGCTCTCGGCGAGGTTGCTGAGGAACCCTGGCAGGGCCACGGCGCGGTAGCGGAGGGAAGCTGAATCTAGGATGGCCAGGCGGGGGCATGGCGAAACCGGTAGACGCAGCGGACTTAAAATCCGCAGGCCGCAAGGCTGTGGGGGTTCAAGTCCCCCTGCCCCCATGGCTGAAAGCACTGCGGTGACAGGCTTTTAGCTTGTGGGTCGGTGATCGGGGCTTCCGGCCGTTAGGCACGATTTAGGCACGAAAAAGCCCAAAAGGGGCCAAGCTAGGCACGGTTTTAGGCACGGTTGCCATGCCCCCCAGGGACCCGTATCTGACCCGCGTCAATCGGGCTCTCAAGGAGCTGGGCTGCGGGGTGGCGATTGAGGTCGCGTGGAAATCTTCCTCTGCTCGGGCTGCGCCAGCGGGTCCCTCCGATTGATGCCCCGCTGTGGCTTCGGCACAATGCCGAGGCCTGCCCCACCTGGTCATGTCGTTGCGTCGTGCCGTCGCCCTTGCCGCCCTCAGTGCCGGCTATATCACCGGAGGCCTTCTTGGGCAGCAGAACTCGGCGTCGGCCCAGCAGACCGTGGACTGCTGGGTGAACAACAACAAGCAGACCTGCACCATTACCCCTAAGGGCAAGGACGGCATGGAGATCGTCTTCAGCGGCGGTGCCATCTTCAGCTTCGTGCCGGCAGGCCCTGCCACCACCGATAAGCGTCGGATGCGCGATGAGCAAGGGCGGATCTGGCTGATGAGTGGCAACCGCAGCTTTGAGCTGGTGGAGCAGGGCGGCTTTGGCAACAAGATTTCTGTCTCAAGCGATCGGGCCCAGCCGGTCGCTGCTGGTGGAGTGTCAGGCCACAGCAAGGTGAAGCTCAACGGTCGCGGCAAACCCACGGTGCCCCTCTATTCACAGCCCCGCCTCGGTGCCGAGCTGGCTGGCATGGGCTTGTCGGGAGAAGTCCTTGACAGGTTGGACTGCACCACCAACACTCAGGGGAGTTGGTGTCGCGTCAGCCCTCCGGGTCAGAGTGGCCGGGTGCTGTGGGTACCGCGTGAGTCGCTGATCTTCCTCAGCGACGGCGAATGACGCCTCAGCCCGTTCGCCCCGCTGCCGCGACTTTGATCGTCGTCGTAGCTGGGGAACTGAGCTGAACCGCACCCCCATGGACACCAGGCGAATCAGCAGGGTGGCGGCAGGATTGGCAGTCGGCTTTTTCTTTGCCGTCAGCCTGATCACTCTGGCGGGGGCCGACTGGCCACCACCACGGCGGTTTGGATGGCTGCTGTTGGCGTTTGCCGCCCTTGCGGGGGTGCTGCAACAGCGGCTTCGACATCTGCTGATTCGCCAACTTCAGATAGAGGGTGGCGGCATGGCAACAGCGGCGAGAGAGGGAGGCCTCGCCGGCGTAGGACTTGGACTTTTCCTGCTCGCCATCGGCGGAGGGGAGCCGAGCCTTCCTCCCTCGGCCAGCAACACGATTCTTTCCATCTGTGCCCTGGGGATCACGGGGGCTCTGGGCGCGATTGCCCTCTGGTCGATGGCGCTGCTGGCCATTCATCGCCAGTGGCCTTGAGCACTCGGGCCTGATGCAGCCGCCTCCATCAGAGGCACTCGCCACGACACCGCATTGAGTGCAATCGGTTTGCTGATCCACCGGGGACCATCAAGCCCGCTGGTAGATGGGTGGAGCACTGGCGGGGCCCGGATGCCACCACGGTCGGCGAGGGGAAGAAGGGGAGCACCGCTGCCCCGGCTGCGCCGCTGGTAGGGAAGGCACTGAATCAGCAGCTGGATCGCCCGGTCAACTCAGTTGCTGCACTCCAGGGCCTTCCCGAACCAGTTGATGCGGGTGGTGCCTTGATGCTCCCAGAGCTCCACACCGGAGCCGCTGTACCGCGCGCCACTACCTGAAGGGGCAATAGGCAGCAACACGTGCTTGTTGCCCACAGCCAGATCAGCCTTGCGTTGATCGCCGAGGCTCAGATACACCACCGAGACAGGCGCATCGGTGGAGCTCTTGCACTGCAGTGCCTGGCGCCAGTACACGCTCAAGGTGTATTCGCCTTCGCGGTTAAAACGGATGCCGTTGTCCAGGTTCTCTCGCTGATAGCCGATGCCTTGCTGGTTGGCAGCGAAGCGAAAGGCCCAGCGTTTGCCCATCTGCACAGTCACATTGCCCTGGCGTTGGCTGAACAGGCACGGCTCTGATTCCACGGCGATCGTGTGGTCGTGGCGGCTGAGCTGGCAGAAGGCTTCGGTGCTGTCAGCGCGAGCGATCGCCGGCCAGCTCACCAGGCTCAGGCCGAGCAGCGCCACGGCGGCGTTCACCTGCAGGGGGGACATCGTCATGGGCCAACGCTCGGGATCTGCCGATGCTGCTGCAACGCCATTGGCGGATCAAGCGGGTCAACCGCCAGATGGGTGAGGGACACGCTGCTCAAGGTGTGCGGTGCAACCTTCACGGCTGGCTGAGGATCCGGCTGCGGTTCTCGAGCATCAGCGGGGCATAGCGAGCCGCCAGATCCGAGAGCCGTTGGTGCCATTGCTCCGCCGAGCGGGGCAGGGCTCGATCACGCTGAACGTGGCCACCACCGGCAGCAGCGCCTGGGAGGGGACGACCCTGGGGCTCAGGCCGAGGGAGATGGCCACCAGTGACTGGTCGGCGTGGGCATCCAGCAGGAGGTAGGTGGTCCAGCGCTGATCCGGGAAGCTCTGGTCGTAAGCGGCCGGCAAGGCGTTGTTGAAGATCCTGCGCAGCTCGCCGGCGGAAAAGCTGGTGCCGTTCTGGCGGTATTGCAGGTCATAGGCGCGGGCGGGACGCGCCAGAGCTGCACCGATCAGAGCCGAAGCAGCGCAAGCCGATGCGGCCCTGTGAAACGGGGGCATCAGAACTTGAGCACGCTGGTGGGCCGCAGGATCCAGCTGGCTTCACCGTTGAGCAGCTTGTAGCAGATCTGGCGCTCGCCACCGGTGGCCTTGGCGTTGCTGTCGCCTGGCTTGTAGATCGGGAAGTTGCGCACCAGGCAGCCCTCCACCACCTCAAACTGGTCGTGGCCCCGGTAGCCCTGGGCTGCGGAACCCGTCAGTTCCTGCAGGTAGATCGGCGACAGATCGCTGCTTTTGATCACGGCATAGGCCACCAGCTCGCCATAGCTGCCGCTGCCAGCACCCTGCACAAACACGTAGATCTCGGGCGTGCCGTTGCCATTGAGATCGGCCACCTTGGCGCCCACCACCCGGCCGTTGACCGTCTGCTGGATCGGCTTGATCGGCGGCTTGGCGCCGGTGGTGGTGATCGTCAGCTGCTGCTGGGAGCCCGCACCCGTGGCCTGCACCTGGAAACTGATCCCCTGCAGCTTCAGGGTCTGGTTGAAGGCGGCGCCGGCCCAGGCGCTCCTAGGCAGAGCGGTGGCCAGGAGCAGGGCGGCGGCGGTGAGCTGCGGAAACAGGCGCCTCAAGGTGGCAGGTGCAGGGGCTGGCCCTCAGGATGGCGCGATGAATCGTTGGCGTCGATCCGTCGGCATGAACAGTCGGTCATTGGCCCGCCCTTCCATGCCCTCTCCTTCACGCCGCTGGTTGCTCCTGCACCTTGGACTCGGCCTGGCCTGGTGCGCTGTGCTGGCCAGCCGCGCTCCTGGCGGCTCAGGCCCCGGCGCCACAGGGCTCCAGGTGTTCGTGATGCTGCTGGCGGCAGGATCTCTGGTGCTCCTGGCCTGTTCCGCCTACGTGCCGCTGTTCTTTTTCAACGTGGCCTGGTTCCTGCCGCTGGCCCTGCTGCCGCGGGGGGTGGTGACCGAGCTGTTGGTGAGGAGGCTGCCTGGA